>JANNMQ010000653.1:0-6794 GCA_031398045.1 Rubrivivax sp. | reverse complement strand
CGCCGCGGCCCAGCCCGAATAGCTGTTGAGCATCGAGACGACCACCGGCATGTCGGCGCCGCCGATGGCCATCACCATGTGCACGCCGAACAGCAGCGCGATCACCGTCATCACGAGCAGCGGCAGCATGCCGTCGCCGATGCCGTGGGCGTTGAGGAACACGCGGCCGAACCAGATCACGATCAACAGGCCGGCCAGGTTCAGGAAGTGCCGGCCGGGCAGCAGCAAAGGCTTGCCGCCGATCTTGCCCGAGAGCTTGCCGAAGGCGACCAACGAGCCCGAGAACGTGACGGCACCGATGAGGATGCCGATGTAGATCTCGATCTCGTGGATGGCTTTTTCGGCCGGGGTGGGGAAGACGGTGGAGGTGTCCACGTAGCTGGCGAAGCCCACCAAGCAGGCCGCCAGGCCCACCAGGCTGTGCATCAGCGCCACCAGCTCGGGCATCTGCGTCATCTGCACCTTCTTGGCGGCATAGAGGCCGATGCCCCCGCCCACCACCAGCGCGCCGACGATCCACGGAATGCCGGCTGCTGTGACCCGCGGGCCCAGCACGGTGGCCAGCACCGCAATGCCCATGCCGACCATGCCGAAAAGGTTGCCGCGGCGCGCCGTTTCGGGGTTCGACAGGCCGCCCAGGCTGAGGATGAAAAGGATGGTCGCGCCTATGTAGGCGGCGGTGGCGAGGCTTTCGCTCATGTTGTTGTCTGCCTTGCGTTACTTGCGGAACATGGCCAGCATGCGCCGCGTGACCGCGAAGCCGCCGAACATGTTGATGGCTGTCAGCACCAGCGCCACGACCGCGCACACCAGGATCAGCGTGTTGGGCCGGCTGGCCGCACCCGCTGCGTCCAGCGGTGGCGCCACCTGCACCAGCGCGCCGATGGCGATGATGGAGCTGATGGCGTTGGTGACGCTCATCAGCGGCGTGTGCAGGCTGGGCGTGACGTTCCACACCACCATGTAGCCCACGAAGCAGGCCAGCACAAACACCGTGAAGTGGCTCAGGAAACTGGCCGGTGCGTAGGCGCCCACCAGGGCGAACAGCGCTGCGCCCACCGCAAACACAATGGCCAGCGTCTTGGCCGACATCGGCTCGCCCGCGCCGTGCCCGTGGCCCTTGGCCTTGGGTGCAGCCGGTGCAGACGCCGGCTTGGGCGGTGCGGCCGGCATCTTGATCGCAGGCGCGGGCCAGGTGACCTCGCCGTCCTTGATGACCGTCAGGCCGCGGATGGCGTCGTCTTCGAAGTTGACGTTGACCACGCCGTCCTTCGTCTTGCACAAATCTTCAGTCAGGCGCAGCAGGTTGTTGGCGTACAGCGTGCTGCTCTGCTTGGCCAGCCGGCTGGCCAGGTCGGTGTAG
The DNA here is from genome assembly GCA_031398045.1 of Rubrivivax sp. Classification (GTDB taxonomy): domain Bacteria; phylum Pseudomonadota; class Gammaproteobacteria; order Burkholderiales; family Burkholderiaceae_C; genus Rubrivivax. The sequence goes on along the minus strand of JANNMQ010000653.1, from coordinate 5,431 downwards.
CCGACGATGGTGACGCCGTGGCGCACCACGGCCTGCCCCGGCACGGTGAGCTCGCAATTGCCGCCTTGTTCGGCGGCCATGTCGACGATGACGCTGCCCGGCTTCATCGAGGCCACCATCTCGGCGCTGATGAGCTTGGGCGCCGGCTTGCCCGGAATCAGCGCCGTGGTGATGATGATGTCGACTTCGCGCGCCTGTTTGGCGTACATCTCGCGCTGCGCTGCCAGGAAGCCTTCGCTCATGACCTTGGCGTAACCACCGCCGCCTGAGCCTTCTTCTTCGTAGTCGACTTTCACGAACTCGCCGCCCAGCGACACCACCTGGTCGGCCACTTCGGCGCGCGTGTCGTTGGCGCGCACGATGGCGCCCAGGTTGGCTGCCGTGCCAATGGCCGCCAGGCCCGCCACACCGGCACCGGCGATGAACACCTTGGCCGGCGGCACCTTGCCGGCGGCGGTGATCTGGCCGTTGAAGAAGCGCCCGAACGCATTCGCCGCTTCGATGACGGCGCGGTAGCCGGTGACACCCGCCTGCGAAGTCAGCGCGTCCATCTTCTGCGCGCGGCTGAGCTGCCGCGGCAGTGCATCGATGGCGAGAACCGTGGCCTTCTTGGCCGCCAGTTGCTGCATCAGCTCGGGGTTCTGCGCCGGCCACACAAAGCCGATCAGCATGCCGCCTTCGCGCATGCCGGCCACTTCGGCGGAGCTGGGCGGGCGCACCTTGAACACGATGTCGGCCTTGGACCACAGGGCCTCGGCCGAGGGCAGCACCTCGGCGCCGGCGGCGCGGTAGGCGTCGTCGCTGCAGTTGGCAGCGTCGCCAGAGCCACTTTCGACGGCAACCGCAAAGCCCAGCTTGATGAGCTTTTCCACGGCCTCGGGCACGGTGGCGACGCGCTTTTCACCCGCGGCGGTCTCTTTGGGGACGCCGATCAGCATAGCCATGCACGCTCTCCTCTTTTTCTTGGGCGCAAGCCGTCGAAGGTATCACAAAGGCCCAGCGCCACCGCTTGTGGTTAGCCATGGGCAGCAGGCAGGCAAAATCGCTACCCATGCAAACCCGCTGGAGCCCAAGCGTCACCGTCGCTGCCATTGCGCACGACGGCGCGACGGACCCCGCCGCAAGGCGCTACCTGCTGGTGGAAGAGCGCACGCCCGAAGGCCTGAAGCTGAACAACCCGGCCGGCCACCTGGACGCGGGCGAAACACCCGAAGAAGGCGTCGTGCGTGAAGCGCTGGAAGAAACAGCGCGGGTATTTGCCCCGCAGTCACTGGTGGGCGTGTACCTGTCGCGTTTCGTGCGCCCGGCGCGCGGCGAAGACGTCACCTACTTGCGTTTTGCCTACGCCGGCCTGGTGGGGCCGCAACAGGCCGGCCGCGTGCTGGACGAGCCCATCGAACGCACGCTGTGGCTGACGCTGGACGAGATACGCGCCGCCGGTACGCACAACCGCTTGCGCAGCGAACTGGTGCTGCGCTGCGTGCAGGACCACGCCGCCGGGGTGGGCTATCCGCTGGCAGTGGTGGGGCACGACGGCAGTTTGCTGGCGCCCGTGGTCAAGGCTTGACGGCGCGCTGCAGCCAGCCCAGTAGCAGCGCGGTCACCCGGCTGGGCTGTTCCCAGGTCAGCATGTGGCCGGCGCCGGGCAGCAGTTCCAGTTGCGCCAGGGGCAGCAAGGCTGCCATTTCGCGTGCGTGTTCTGGTGTGGTCAGGCCATCGGCCTCGCCACACACCACCAGCGCCGGGGCGTGGATGTGGCGCAGGTACGGCCGGCTGTCCACCCGCGCCATCACGGCGTGGTTTTGCTGGATCAGCTGCTGCGCACCGGCCCTGCGCAGCATGGCCAGGTAGCGGCCGGTCATCGCCGGGTTGTGTGCATGGCTGGGGTGGAAAGCGAAAAATACGTTGGCTGCCAGCACCTCGTCCATGCGGCCCGCGGCAAACAGTGCGCAGGCCTTGGTGCGCAGCTCGATCAGCTGTGCGGTGTCGGGCCGTGCGGTGGTGCCCAGCAAAGCCAGGCCGCGCACCCGCTGCGGCGCCTGGCGGTGCAGCTCAAAGGCCAGCATGCCGCCCATCGAGCAGCCTGCCAGCAGCAAATCACCTTCGGGGTGTTCAGCCAGCAGCAGGCGCGCCATGGTGGGCAGCGTGGCGGCGCGGCTGTGGGCCGCGCTGACGCGCAGCGACAGGCCCAGCGCAGCGCAGGCCGCGTGCAGCGGCGCATGCTGCTCGGCAAACAGTTCGTCGTCACAAGCCAGGCCCGGCAGCAGCAAAAGCGTGGTGGTTGGGGTGTTGGGAGCCGTGTGCATGGGCCGCCAGTGTGCCAGCGGTATCCTTCAGGCATGAATGAAACCACCACCGCCATCGCCCCTTTCCACTTGGCCTTTCCGGTTGACGACCTGGCCGCCGCGCGCAGTTTTTACGGCGGCATGCTGGGCTGCCCTGAAGGCCGCAGCAGCCCAGAATGGATCGACTTCAACCTCTTTGGCCACCAGATCGTGGCCCACCTGGCACCGGCGCGCGTGAAGGCCCACCACAACGAAGTGGACGGCCACGACGTGCCCGTGCCGCACTTTGGCGTGGTGCTGGACTGGGACCCCTTCCATGCCCTGGCCGAACGGCTGCGCAGCCAAGGTGTGAAGTTCGTCATCGAGCCCTACATCCGCTTCGCCGGCCTGGTGGGTGAACAAGCCACGATGTTTTTTTACGACCCTGCTGGCAACGCGCTGGAATTCAAGTCGTTCCGCGACCGCAGCCAGCTGTTTGCCACATGACGGCAGCGCCGAAGACGGGCGACACGCTGCTGCTCTTCATCCGCCACGGCGAAACCGACTGGAACCGACAGCAGCGCTTTCAGGGCCAGATCGATGTGCCGATGAACAGCACCGGCCTGGCGCAGGCGGCGCGCCTGGGTGAGCGCCTGGCCGGTGGTGCTTATGACGTGCTGCTGTGCAGCGATCTCACACGCACGCAGCAAACCGCCGCGCCGCTGGCCCGCGCTTGGGGCCTGCAGCCGCAGCTGATGCCGGCCTTTCGTGAACAGAACTTCGGCCTTTGGGAAGGGCTGGACGTGCCCACCATCAAAGCCCAGTACGCCGAGCTGTGGCCGCAGTGGCTGCAGCACGACGGCGACTTTGCACTGCCCGGTGGCGGCGAAAGCCTGCGCCAGTTTTATGCCCGCGTGATGGCGGCCGTGCAGCAGGTGGTGGCGCAGCACGCGGGTGCCCGCGTGGCCGTGGTCACCCATGGCGGCGTGTTGGACATGCTGTGGCGCAGCGCGCAGCGCCTGCCCATCAGCGGCCTGCGCAGCTGCGACATCCCGAACACCGGCTTGAACCATTTGCGTTGGGTGGCTGGGCACCTGATGATCGACAGCTGGGGCGACGCCGGTCATTTGGCGGGTTTGCCGGCACAGCCGTCGACGGCGGCGGGTGAACGCTGACGGCCAGCAGCGGCGCGCGTTGGCCGCGGCGGGCGCTGCCGGCCTGGCCGCCCTGGCTGGTGCTGCCGCCTGTGGTGGGTTGGGCTTGGGTGAACCGGGTGACCTTGGCCCTGCACCAGCGCCCCAGCCGCCGGCTGATACCGGCGCCGGCTTTGGCATGGTGGGTGAATTTGAGCCCATGCGCACGGTGTGGCTGGGTTACGACGCGGGCCACGCCACACTGACAGCACAACTGGCTGCCGCGCTGCAGCCCCATGTGGCCTTGCGCTTGCTGGTGGCCGAAACAGCCCACGTTGACGCGGCGCGCACCTTGCTCAACAGGGCTGGCGTCAACACCGCGCGGGTGCAATTTGACGTTGACCCACAAGCCATCTACTTTGTGCGCGACGCGGCGGTGTTCAGCCGCGGCCCGGCATCACAGCTGGGCCTGGTGGACTTTCGCTGGTCGCACTATGGCCTGGCGGCCTGGTGCAAACGCCGCTATGCCGCTGAGCCAGCGCGCGCGGCCGCCTGCGCGGCGGCCGCCGACAACGCCAACCGCGAAGAGCTGGACCGCAGCATCGCCCGCCTGGCCGGCGCACGCGTGTTCAGCAGCAGCCTGTTTCTGGAGGGCGGCGGCATTGAATTCAACGGCGCCGGCGTCGCCCTGGTGTCTGAACCGCTGGCCCAGCAGCGCAACCCGGGCGTGCCGCGCGCGCAGTTGCAGGCCGCGTTTGAAGCGCTGCCGGGCGTGCGCAAAGTCATCTGGCTTGCCGACGGCCTGGCCAGCGACCCGCACCTGCGCAGCACCATCACCGGCCACTACGTGGCCTGGGGTACCGGCGGCCATACCGACGAATTTGTGCGTTTTGCAGACGCCCGCACGGTGCTGCTGGCCTGGCCTGATGACGCCGACGTGGCGGCGCACCCGGTGGCGCACCCGGTAGCGCGCTTGAACCGGCTGCGCATGCAGCGCAATTTCGACATTCTGGCCGCGGCCACCGATGCCACGCCCGGGGGCGGGCAGCCTTTTCGCATCATCAAGCTGCCGGTGCCGCGCGCTGTGGAACGGCGCATCTTCTTGTCGGCTGCGGCCGACGAACGTTTTTCAGCCGACTGGACGGCCGACTTTTTTCCGCCCGGCGAAAAGCGCCGCGAAGGCCAGCCGGTGATTCAGGTGGCGTCCAGCAGCTACTTGAACTTTGTGGTGGCCAATGGTGTGGTGGTGGTGCCCGGCTACGAAAAACACGGCACGCCGCGCGCCGTGGAGCTGCGGCTGCGTGGGCAGTTGCAACAGGCCTTTCCGGGCCGGCAGGTGGTGTTTGTAGACGCGCTGGGCGCCAACTGGGTGGGCGGTGGGCCGCACTGCGCCACGCTGAACGAGCCGCAGGTGTAGGCGCGGTTGCAGTCTGCAGCGGCGGCTGCTGCTCTTGCTGTTGCCGTTACTTCGCCCCCAACCCCATCTGCTTGCCCACGCGGGTGTAGATCTCGGTTTTCTCGCGCATAAAACGTTCCATCTGGTCGGGGCCCACATTGATGAGTTCAAAACCGCTCTTGGCGGCCAGTTCCTTCATCTCGGGGTCGGCGTTCAGGGCTGCGTACAGGTCGGCCAGTTTCTTGCGCGCTTCTGGCGGTGTGCTCTTGGGCACGCCGATGCCGCGCAGCGCGCCGTCCACCCAGTCCACGCCCAGTTCTTTGAAGGTGGGCACATCGGGCAGCAGCGGGTGGCGCTTGTCCATCGCCACGGCCAGCGCACGCACCTTGGTTTTGTTGTTGATGGCGAAGGCGGTGTAGCTCATGGCACCGTCCACATGGGCGCCCAGCACGGCCATCGTCATGTCGCCAGTGCCTTTGAACGGGATGTAGTTGGTTTTCACGCCAAAGGCCGCGTTCATGCGCACATGGGCAGCGTGATTGGCCGAGTTCTGGCCCGAGCCACCCAGGTTCAGCACGCCCGGTTTGTCTTTGGCGGCCTTGATGAAGTCGGCCCAGTTCTTGATGGTGCTTTGTTCG
>JANNMQ010000637.1:0-2491 GCA_031398045.1 Rubrivivax sp. | reverse complement strand
CAACCCAGCGGCGGCCAGCGGTATGCCGATGGCGTTGAAGATGAAAGCCCAGAACAGGTTCTGACGGATCTTGCGCACCGTGTGGCGCGACAGGTCGATGGCCTCGGCCACCAGCGCTGGGTTGTTGCGCATCAGCGTGATGCCGGCCGCGTGCTGCGCCACATCGGTACCGCTGCCCATGGCAATGCCGATGTCGGCGGCGGCCAATGCCGGTGCGTCGTTCAAGCCGTCGCCCACCATCGCTACCGGCCCGTATCGCTGACGCAGCTGTTGTGCGATGGCCGCCTTTTCTTGTGGCAGCACCTCGGCGCGCACGTCACTGATACCCAGGTGCTGTGCCACCACCGCCGCGCTGCGCGGGTTGTCGCCGGTCACCAGCACCGTGTGCACACCCAGCGCTTGCAGGTCTTTCACGGCCTGCGCAGCTTCCGGTTTGATCTCGTCGCCAAAAGACAGCAAGGCCTGCAGAGTCAGCTGGGCCCGCGGTTGCGGCGCGGCCGGGCCGCTGCCGGCCAGCCACGATACGGTGCGCCCCTGCGCCGTCTGTGCATCGGCTTGCGCCTGCAAAGGCGCCAGGTCCACACCCAGGCTGGTCATGTAGCGGCTGCTGCCCAGGTGCAGCGTTTGGTCTTCGAAGTGGCCCAGCAAGCCCAGCCCAGCCACGGCTTGTACACCGGTTGCAGACCCCGACTGCAGGCCTTCAGCCACGGCGGCCTGCAGCACCGCTTTGGCCAGCGGATGTTCGCTGCCGGCTTGCAGCGCCGCGGCTTGCCGCAGGCGCAGTCCGCGGCGGGTGTCTGCAGGCCAGGGCTGCAGCGCCACCAGCTGCGGCCGGCCCACCGTGAGCGTGCCGGTTTTGTCAAAAGCCACCACTTGGAGGCGGTGCGCCACTTCCAGCGCTTCGGCGTCTTTGATCAGGATGCCGCGTTTGGCCGCTGCGCCGGTGCCCACCATGGTGGCCGTGGGTGTGGCCAGGCCCAGCGCGCAGGGGCAGGCGATCACCAGCACCGCCACCGCGTTCAGGATGCCGGCGTGCCAGTCGGGCGCGCTGCTTCCGATGCCCAGCCCCCAGAACAACAGCGTCAACAGCGCCACCACCAGCACCACGGGCACGAAGACCGCGCTCACTCGGTCCACCTGGCGCTGGATGGGCGGCTTCTTGGCCTGTGCCGAAGCCACCATGCGAACGATGCGCGACAGCGTGCTCTCGGCGCCCACCGCCGTGGTGCGCAGCAGCAGCAGGCCTTCGCCGTTGACGGCGCCGCCAGTTACGCTGTCGCCCAGCGTCTTGGCCACCGGCAGGCTCTCGCCGGTGATCAACGATTCATCCACGTGGCTGGCGCCTTCTTCGATGCGGCCGTCCACAGCCACGCGCTCACCAGGGCGCACCACCACCCAATCGCCCACCTGCACCTGGGCCAGCGGTATCTCCACTTCCACCGGCGCATCGTTGGTACCGCGGCGCACACGCGCCACATCGGGGCGCAGCGCCTGCAGTGCACGCAGGGCTTCGGTGGTCTGGTGTTTGGCCCGCGCTTCCATCCACTTGCCCAGCAGCACCAGCGTGATGACCACGGCCGAGGCTTCGAAGTACAGCTGGTGCGGGTCGCGTGTGCGCAGCCATTCAAACACGCTCAGGCCGTAGGCGCTGCTGGTGCCCAGGGCCACCAGCAAGTCCATGTTGCCAGCGCCAGCGCGCACCGCTTTGTAGCCGGCGCGGTAAAAACGCGCCCCCAGCCAGAACTGCACCGGCGTGGCCAGCGCCCATTGCAGCCAGCCGTCCAGCATCCAGTGTTGGCCGGCCAGCATGCCCAGCATCGGCAACACCAGTGGCAGCGACAAGGCCGCCGCCACCAGCAGCGGCCACACCGGGGCTGCCGTTGTTGCGGGCAGGGCGGTGGCTGCATCGTCAGCGGCCACTTGTGCTTCGTAACCCGCGCGGTGCAAGGCGCGCACCAGGGTGTCGTTATCCACGCTGCCGGCGTAGGCTTGCACGTCGGCGGTTTCTGTGGCCAGGTTGACGCCGGCGCTGGTCACGCCAGTCAATGCCAACAAGGCCTTTTCGACCCGGCCCACGCAGCTGGCGCAGGTCATGCCGCTAACCTGCAACTGCACGCTGCGCAGTGGCACCGCATAACCGGCGGCCTGCACGGCTTGCGCGCTGGCGGCCAGCGCCACCTGCTCCGGCGTGCCCAGCGTGGCCGTGACGCTGGCGCTTTCCGTGGCCAGGTTGACGCTGGCCGCAGCCACACCCGGTGTTTTCAGCAGCGCCTTTTCCACCCGGCCGACACAACTGGCGCAGGTCATTTCGCCGACTGAAAAACTGAAGCTGCCGCCGCCGGCCGCTGGCATCACGGCGCCTTCTGCAGCTCCATCACCATGTACTGGCCCTTTTCACGACCGGCGCGGAAGCGGATCTTGCTGCCGGTCTCCAGGCCGTCCAGCATGGCCTTGTCACGCGCCTGGAACACCATCGTCATCGGGGGCATGT
>JANNMQ010000323.1:0-1708 GCA_031398045.1 Rubrivivax sp. | reverse complement strand
GCGACAGCGCATTGCGCACCGTCTTGTCCGCCAGCCCCAGCTGCGCGGCGATTTGCAGGTTGTCGCAGCCCCGGGCCACCAGCGCCAGCAGTTCACATTCGCGCGGCGTGAAGGCCAGGCCCGCAGCATCGGCGCGGCGGCCGGGTGGGCTGACAAAGTCGGTCACCGCTTCACAGAAGCGCTCGAAGGCAGGCTCTCCCGCCAGCGGCACGTGGTTGCGGGTCTGCAAGGTCTCAAAGCGGGCGCCGGGTATCGCAGCCGCCAGCTCGCGGCCCCACTCCACACCCACGGCCGCATCACCCTGTGCATGCAGCACCAGCGTGGGGCAGCGCACGCCGCCGATTTCGGCGCGCACGTCCAGCGCCAGGCGCGATCGAAACAGTGCGGCAGCGTGGCGGCCGTCGCAAGAACGGCGCTGTTGTTCGTTCAGCGCCGCCACCTGTTCGGGTGTGCCGTCTGGAATCATCGTGGCGGTGAAAAACTGCTGCACCGGTGAGCCCCGAACACCCCAGCCACCTTCGATCAGTTGAGATTGCGCTTCCAGGTAAGCCAGGCTCGCAGCGCTCAGTTTGCGCTGCAGCGGGCCGTGCGAATAACCGCCCAACAGCACCAGATGGCTGACACGGCTGGGGTGGCGCGCGGCATAGGCGATGCTGGGCGCGGCGCCGCCTGATATGCCCAGCAGCGCCACCTGCTGCAGGCCCGCTGCGGCCACCACGGCAGCGATTTCTTCCACCGAAGATTCAAGGCTGGGCACCAAGCCGTCGGCACCCGACAAACCACTGCCCCGTTCGTCATAACGCAGCAGTGTCAGGCCACGGCCCAGGCGCTCGATCCAGGGCCTGAACAGCGCCGATTCGCAGTCGTATTCCACATTCGTCATCCAGTGCCCGGCGCGCAGCAGCACCGGCCCCTGGCCCGTGCGGGCCCAGGCAATGCGCGCACCCGAAGGCACCTGCGCAAAGAGCAATTCCTGGCGCAGCGCGACCGGGGCGACTGGCGAGGGTGGAGTGGGCTGCACCGGCTGCATGGGCCGAACTCTAAGCGCCGCCGCGCCGCACCAAACAAACACCCGCAAGCGGCTTTCAAACTAGGGGTTGACAGCTACACCGCAGCGGCTCTGAATGCGTGCCCACCTTCATCGCGACCCAAGGCCTGCCCACCCGCTGTTTCTGCATTTTTCGTGTCGCCCCACTTCACCGGTCTTCATTTCTGGAGCACCCCCATGGCGAACTTCACTTCACGCCCATTGCTCACCCTGTGGGCCCCTCTGGCCACCCTGGCGCTGCTGTGCGCAGCCCAAGCACTGGCACTGCCTTCACAAACGCCGCACCCGCACGGTGCCAACGATGTGACGTGGAAAGACGGCGGCGGCGGGGGCCCGCTGGCCAACCCGAACAGCGTCGCTCACCAGCACTACAACACCTTGCCGCTGGGCGCCAACAACGGCGAGAACAGTTTTTTCGCCAACAAGGCCTGGGACAACAGCGGCACCGCCACCACCTTCCAGCACTGCATCGCTGGCTTGGGCAACGCGGGCTGCGACAACAGCACCTTTGGCCATGGTTACATCGCCAACCGCGTGCTCTATCACTTCGACACCACGGCCGCTGCGCCGGCTGTGGCCTACAAGAACCGCGTCGCCGACGCCTTCACCGACTGGGTCACCGGTGCTGCCACGCGCTTCACGGCCGTGGGCCAGAAAAAC
>JANNMQ010000613.1:0-5598 GCA_031398045.1 Rubrivivax sp. | reverse complement strand
TGCCTGTGAACCAAGGAAACTGGCCATGAAAGTTGTCTTGTTTTGTGGCGGTCTGGGCACGCGCTTGCGTGAGCATTCAGACACCATCCCCAAGCCGCTGGTGAATATCGGCGTGCGGCCCATCATCTGGCACTTGATGCGCTACTACGCGCACTTTGGGCACAAAGACTTCATCTTGTGCCTGGGCTACCGCGGCGACATGATTCGCGAGTACTTCCTGAACTACAACGAATGTTTGTCCAACGACTTTGTGCTCAGCAATGGCGGCCGCACCGCGTTACCCATCCAAAGCGACATGCAGGACTGGCGCATCACCTTTGTCGACACGGGGCTGCATTCCAACATTGCGCAGCGCCTGCAGAAGGTGCGGCCCTACCTGGGCGATGACGAAGAGTTCCTGGCCAACTACTCAGACGGCCTGAGCGACCTGCCGCTGGACGAACACCTGCGCCGCTTCCGCCAGAAAGAATCGATTGCCAGCTTCGTGGCCACGCGCACGTCGCAAAGTTTTCACTGCGTGCAAGCCGACTGCGACGGCAATGTGCAGTCCATCGGCCGCATCGCCGACACCGAGTTCTGGATCAACGGCGGCTTCTTCTGCCTGCGCAAGGAGATCTTCGACCACATCCAAGATGGTGATGAACTGGTGGAAAAGCCCTTCCAGCGCCTGATTGAAAAGAACCGGCTGTCGGTCTACCAGTACGGCGGTTTCTGGCAGCAGATGGATACCCTGCGCGACAAGATCGTGCTGGACCGCATGGAAGGCCGGGGCGATTGCCCGTGGATGGTCTGGAAGCCTTGATGACCCCTCTGCGCTGAACCATGTTGCCCCTGCAAATCGGCCCCGACCACCAGCGCCTGCGTGTGCTGTGCCTGGGTGCGCACAGTGACGACATCGAGCTGGGCTGCGCCGGCACATTGCTGCACTGGCTGGCCACTTACCAGCAGGTTGAACTGACATGGGTGGTCTTCAGCGCCGCCGGCCCACGCGCTGCCGAAGCGCGGCGCAGTGCACGCGCCTTGATGAAGCGCGCGGCCTCACTGGACATCGTGGTGGGCGACCTCACCGACACGCAGTTCCCGGCCGAATTTTTGCGGGCACAGGCCTTCATGCGCAGCATCAGCGCGCGCTGCACACCCGACGTGGTGCTGACGCACCGGCTGCAAGACCAACACCAAGACCACCGCCTGGTGGCCGAACTCACGGGCCAGGCCTTTCGCAACCACCTGCTGCTGGAATACGAAATTCCGAAGTACGAGGCCGACCTGGGCCAGCCCAACCTGTATGTGCCGCTGGCCGCGCCGCTGGCCAACCGCAAGCTGCGCCACCTGCTGCAGCACTTTGGCAGCCAACGCTCAAAAGACTGGTTCAACGAACAGGGCCTGGGCGCCCTGATGGCCCTGCGTGGACTGGAATGCCGCGCACCTTCGGGCCGCGCCGAGGCTTTTCAGCTGCGCAAGGCCGTGCTCTGAGGCCCTGTGATGACGCTGCCCCCGCCCCTTCCCGCCGCCACCATTCAAGCTTTGAATGCGCGCGCACACGCCGTCATACCCGGTGGCGCGCACACCTACGCCAAGGGTGACGACCAGTTCCCGGTCTCGGCGCCACCTTTCATTTCACGCGGCAAAGGCTGCCGCGCCTGGGACCTGGCGGGCCGTGAATACATCGAATACGGCATGGGCCTGCGCGCCGTCACGCTGGGCCATGCGTTTGATGTCGTGGTGCAGGCCGCCATGCAAGCCTTGCAGGGCGGCAGCAACTACACCCGCCCTTCGCTGCTGGAACTGCAGTGCGCCGAACAGCTGCAAGCCCTGGTGCCGGGGGCCGAGATGGTGAAATTCTGCAAAGACGGCTCGATGGCGGTGGACGGCGCGCTGCGTCTGGCGCGCGCCTACACCGGGCGCGACCTGGTGGCGGTGTGCGCTGAGCACCCGTTTTTTTCCACCAACGACTGGTTCATCGGCAACACCGACATGAACGCCGGCATTCCGCTGGCTACGCAGCGGCAGGTGCTGAAGTTCCACTACAACAACCTCGCCAGCCTGCAAGCGCTGTTTGACCATCACCCGGGCCAGATCGCCTGTGTGCTGATGGAAGCGGCGCGCACCGAAGAACCGCAACCGAACTATCTGGAACAGCTGAAGGCGCTGACCCACCACGAAGGCGCAGTGCTGGTGTTCGACGAGATGATCACTGGTTTTCGCTGGCTGCAAGGCAGCGCCCAGCGCCAGTACGGCGTCACCGCCGACCTCAGCGCTTATGGCAAGGCGATGGCCAACGGCTTTGCGGTGTCGGCGCTGGTGGGCCGGCGCGAACTGATGGAACTGGGCGGTGCGCCGCAGGGCCGGGACCGCGTGTTTTTGTTGTCCACCACCCATGGCGCTGAAACCCATGAACTGGCTGCTGCCATGGCCACCATGCAGTTCTACCAGTCAGAGCCCGTGGTTGAAACACTGCAGGCCCGCGGCGCGCGGCTGCGGGCAGGCTTTGAAAAAGCTGCCACGCGCCACGGCGTGCAGCAAGCGGTGGCCCTGCTCAGCCGTGACTGCAACCTGCTGTTTGCCACCCGCGACGCCCAAGGCCAGCCCAGCCAGCCAATGCGCACGCTTTTTATGCAAGAAATGGTGCGCCATGGCGTGTTGGCGCCTTCTTTTGTGGTCAGCTATTCACACAGCGAAGCCGATATAGACCAGACCATAGAAGCGATCGATGCCGCGTTGGCCGTCTACCGGCAGGCGCTGGACGGCGACGTCAACCATTTCCTTGAAGGCCGCCCGGTGAAGCCGGCGGTGCGAAGACGGGCCTGACATGTCAAGCGACGTTGTATCCATCTTTAACCTGCGCCGAGCGCTGCAGCCGTTGCGGCGCGCGCTTGCAGCGGTGTGCCTGGCCGCGTTGACTGCCTGCGCCGGTGCGCCCGGCATGCGGCTCGACACCGAGTCTGCAGAGCTCAAGGCGCGCGCTGACTTGCTCAGCATCGACCTGCCCACCTTGCAGCAGTTGCGGGCCCAAAACCGCAGCCAGGCGCAACGTCAGGCGGTACTGCCGGCCAGCTTTCAGGGCAGCAACCAGCCCTTTCAATATCGCGTGGCGCCACAAGACATCTTGCAAGTCACGGTGTGGAACCGCCCGGAGCTGAACAACCCCAGCAACACCAGCAACGAACTGTCGGGCCGCATCGTCAGTGCCGACGGCACGCTCTACTACCCCTTCGTGGGCCCGTTTGTGGCCAGTGGCAAAACGGTGCAGGAAATCCGCGACCACATCACGAATGGCTTGATGAAAGTCATCAAGCAGCCGCAGGTGGACGTGTCGGTGCTGCAGTACCGCAGCCAGCGGGTGTATGTGTCGGGCGAGGTGCGCACACCCGGCACGGTGCCCGTGACCGACATTCCGCCAGACCTGACAGAAATCATCGCGCGTGCCGGTGGCACCACCGTTGAGGCCGACCTGGCGGGTGTCACCGTGACGCGGGGCCGCGAAACCCTGCGCTTGGACCTGCAGCAGCTGTACTACGCCGGCAACCTGCGCAGCAACATACGGCTGCAGCACGGTGATGTGGTCAACGTGCCCGAACGCCGCGCATCCAAAGTGTTTGTCACGGGCGAGGTCATTCGCCCAGCCGCCTTGCTGCTGCCGCGCGGCCCCTACACGCTGGCCGATGCACTGGCCGAAGCCGGCGGTGTGAACCCGCTGTCGGCCAACGCGGGGCAGATCTATGTGCTGCGTGGCAGCCAAAACAGCAGCGCCGACGCACGCACCAAGATCTACCACCTGAACGCAGCGGCACCCGACGCCTTGCTGCTGGCCGACCAGTTTGAACTGAACGCCCGTGATGTGGTGTATGTGGACGCCGCCAGTGTGGTGCGCTGGGCCCGTGTGATGAGCAATGTGCTGGCCCCGGCCAGCTTTGTGCGTGACATCGTGAACGACACCGTGCGGGGCTTGCCACGATGAACCCGCTTCCATTCGACCGTCGCGCGGCGCCACAGTTTCCGCCGCCCGACGCCCACGAGCCCACACCGGGCGACCTGTTTGGTCTGCGCAGCGCCATCGACTCGGTGCTGCGTCACGGCTTGTTGGCCTTCAGCGTATTTGCGCTGGTGATGCTGGCTGCGCTGGCCTATGCACTGCTGACGCCCCCGGTTTACAAAGCCGACACGCTGGTGCGCATTGACTCGCGGGTGAAGGATTCGATGGCACCCAACCTGGCCCCGGCCAGCGAACGCGGCACCGAAACGGCGCGCCACAACGTGGCCGGTGAAATAGAAATACTGGCCTCGCGCGAAGTGCTGTTGCCGGTGATGGCCAGTGTGGGCGCCGATGTCCAGCTGGGCCTGGGTTGGCAGCGCGACTACCTGCCGGTGGGCAGCCGACACGGCGTCACCGTGCCGCGCTTTCAGGTACCGGCCAGCCGCCAGGGCAAGGCCTTCACGCTCACTGTGCAGGCCGACCAGTGGGCACTGGCCGACCACACCGGCGCCGCGGTGGCGCAGGGCCCGCTGGGCGTGGTGACGGCCTTTGCACTGGACGGCGCAGATGGCCGCATCGAGGTGCGGGCACCGGCCAAACTGCCAAAAACACGCATGGCCGTCACTCAAATGGCCCCGCTGAAGGCCTACGAAGATGTGATGAAACGTCTGCGCATCGTTGAACTGGCACGCGAGTCTGGCGTGCTGCGCATCAGTTACGACGACACCAGCGCGCCGCGTTCGGCGGCGCTGTTGAACCGCCTGGTGCGGTCTTACCTGGACCACACCGTGGCGCGCAAAGCGGGCGACGGCCTGCAGGCCCTGGGTTTTGCAGAAGCGCAATTGCCGGCCATGAAAGCACGCCTGGAAGCCGCCGAACGCGCCCTGGCCAACTACCAGCAAAGCAGCCGCGCAGCGCCGTTAAACATCGAGGCCGACGCCCTGCTGCGCCAGCGCACCGACCTTGAACGGCAGGCTGTGGAGCTGCAAGTCAAACACGACCAGCTGGCCGAACACCTGACCGCCGCACACCCTGAACGCGCCGCCGTGGCGCGGCAACTGGGCACGGTGAAAGCGGCGCTGGGCCGGCTGGCCGGGCAGGCCGACCGCCTGCCCGAGCAAAGCCGGGAAGTGGTGCGCCTGCAGCGCGAGGTGCAGGCCCAGACCCAGCTGTACAACAGCGTGTTGGCGCATGCCCAGCAGCTGCGTGTGGCCGACAGCGGCTGGCTGGCCAACGCCCAGCAGCTGGACCGCGCGATGACACCCATCGAGCCGCAGCACCCGCGCAAAAGCGCTGTGCTGTCCGTGGGCGCCGGCCTGGGGATGGTGCTGGCGGTGATGGCCGCGCTGGCCGCGCAGGCCCTGCAGCCCACCGTGAACGGCAACCAGCCCTTGGTGGCGCGTGCCATGCCCCCCACGCTGGCCGTGATCCCCGAAAGCGTGGCGCAAAAGCGCCTGATGGCCGGGCGCCCGTCAGAGCGGGCTGCCGACGGCACGCTGGAAGAACTGGGCACACACCGGTTGCTGGCCCGCGCGGTACCCGACGACGCCGCCGTTGAAAGCCTGCGCGCGGTGCACATGGGCCTGATGCTGCGCGAACGCCAGATGGCCACCAAGGTGATCCTG
>JANNMQ010000603.1:0-6033 GCA_031398045.1 Rubrivivax sp. | reverse complement strand
TGTAGTGTTTGACCACGTAAGGGCAGCCCGGATTCACCCATTCCAGCACCACGTGTTTGCCTTTGAAGTCAGACAGCGCCACCGGTTTGCCGCTGGTGTCGGTGGCGGTGAAGCCCGGGGCGGCTTGGCCCACGGTGGCGGTGCTGGCGGTGCTGGCCGCCCCGGCATGGAAAGCCAGCGCTGTGGCTGCGGTGAAGGCCAGCGCAGTGGTGGTCTGTTTGATCAAGGGCTTGAACGGCGTCATCGAGGGTCCTGCCTTTCTTGCAGTGGGTGGTGGAAAGTCGAGTGAAAACGTCGACGCTCAGCGGGCAGCGGGCAAGGCATCGATGGCCGACTGCAGGGTGGCGACGGTCAATATTTCGGGCAGTAATTGCGGCACTGCAGCGCCGGGGGTGTACAGCGCATACACCGGTACGCCACTGCGCTGCAAGCGCGCCAGTTCGGCGCTGATGGCGCTGTCGCGCCGTGTCCAGTCAGCGCGCAGCAGCAACACCTTTTTGCTCGCCAATGCGGACATCACCGATGCGTCGGCCAGTGTGGTGCGTTTGTTCAACTGGCAGGTCACACACCATGCTGCGGTGAAGTCAACCAAAACGCTGCGGCCTTCGGCTTGCGCTTGTGCCACCGCAGCGGCCGACCAGGGCTGCCACCCGTCGGCCGCTGCCGCGGGCCCGCCCACTGTGGACGTGGCAACCGCCATCGCCGGTGCTTCACGCAACGAGGACCAGGTCCACAGGCCCACCAGCACCAGCGCCACTGCGGACGACACACCAAAACCCCAGCGTGCTTTGATTCCCAGGTTGGGCGAGCCCCAGGCCCACGCAGCAAAAGCCAGCGTCACCAGCAGCCCCAAGAAAACCGCAGCGCCATCGATGCCCACCTGCTGCCCCAGCACCCACACCAGCCACACCACGGTGGCAAACATCGGGAAGGCCATCAGTGACTTGAAGTGCGCCATCCACACGCCTGGCCGCGGCAACGCGCGCGCCAGCGGCGGCCAGGCGCTGGCCAGCAGGTAGGGCAGCGCCATGCCCAGGCCCAGCGCAGCGAACACCAGCAGTGCCTGCCAGGCGGGCAAACCCAGCGCCAACCCCAGGGCAGCACCCATGAAAGGCGCCGTGCAGGGTGACGCCACCGCCACCGCCAGCACACCGGTCAGCGCTGAATCCGCCACCGGGTGGCGCGCACGCGCAGCAGCCAGACCCGACGGCAGCACGGTGCCCAGTTCAAACACGCCGGCCAGGTTCAAACCGATCAGCGTGAACAGCGCCGCCAGGCCGGCCACCACCAGCGGCTGCTGCAGCTGGAAACCCCAGCCCAGCTGTTCACCGCCGGCACGCAGCGCCAGCATCAGTGCCGCCAACGCCACAAAAGACAGCACCACACCCGCGGTGTAGGCCAGGCCACCGGCCAGGGCTGCGCGGCGGTGCTGTCCGTGCGCCGCAAAGCCCAACACTTTTAACGACAGCACCGGAAACACGCAGGGCATCAGGTTGAGCAAAGCGCCGCCAGCCAACGCCAGCAGCAGCGCGCCCAGCAGGCTTGAAGCCGTTGCTGCGGACGCGGCCAGCGCCACGGGCGTCGGCGCGGGCTGTGAGGCCGCAGGTTCGGCTGCGGTTGCAGTTGCAGTTGCAACCCCACCCGCAATCGCCGGCAAAGGCGCCGTGGGTGCTGGCGCCACGGTCGGCCAGGGAGTGGTGACGGGCACGTCCACCCGCAGGCCGGCAGCCTGGCCTGCCTGTGTCAGCACCAGCGCCAGCTGCTGCGGTGATTCGCTGCGCTGCGCATCCAGCGGCAGGCGTGCGGTCCAGGCGTCTCCTTGCCACCGTTCCTGCGGCTTTGCGGCGTTGTTGATCACGCCGGCCAGCTCAGGAAACACCGCCATCGGTTGCCCTTGCCAGGCCACCGGCAGGCCCCGCAGCTTCAGCACCAGCTCGGTGCCCTGCACTTCGGCGCTGCCCTGCACGCTGGACCTGGTTTGCGGCAGCCGGGCCTGGGTGGATTCAAACAGCGGGCCGTGGCCGGCAGTGGCCGACCGGGCGGCGATGCTGAGCGCAAATTCACCCTCTTCGGGTATGCACACATCCTTGCACACCAGCCACTGCGCTTGCAACTTCACGTCCAGCTGCTCACCTTGCCAGCCGGCGGGTAGCTTCACCGCCACCGGCAGCAAGAGTGTGCCCTCGTAACCGTAGTTCATCAGCGGTCCGATAGGCAGCCGGCTGGGTGTGGGCCATTGGATATCACCTGCCGTCACACCGGCTGGCAGGGTCCAGGTCATGGAAGTGGGCAAGCCCGAGTCGCCCGGGTTTTTCCAGTAGGTGTGCCAGTGCGGCTTGTGTTCGATCTTCAGACCCAGCCACAAGGTTTTGTCAGCCGCCAGGCCCTGCGGCGCGTGGGCCACCAATTCGGCACGCACTTGCGGCGTGACAACTTCAGCGCCGGCAGCCCTGGCCTGCAGCGGCCACAACCCACCGGCTGCTACAGCCCACAAAGCCATGGAAAAAGGACAGAAAAGTCGCCGTTGCATGGGTTTCGTGAACAGATCCGAAGAGGTGCAGACCATCAAGCAGGCCTTCCAGCAGGCCATCAAGCAGTCAAGGCGTGGCAACGCCCCGTGTTGCAAGTTTGCGAGTCTGCCCCAAAGCCAGCAAAAAGAAGTGTTCCTCGGCCACACCGGCCCGGGCCAACGCTTGCGCCAGCGCTCGGGGCGGTTCATCCAGCGCTTCGTCGGTCAGCTCAAACGTGCCCCAGTGGATGCCCAGCGAGCGTTTGGCACCCAAATCGCGGTGCATGCGGACAGCTTCGTCGCTGTCCACATGCTGTTCTTTCATGAACCAGCGCGGTGCGTAAGCCCCTACAGGAATCAGCGCGATGTCAAAGCCGCCACCCGTCTGGCGCTCTGCAAAACGCTTCCTGATGTCGGTGAAGTCGGGGCTGTAACCGGTGTCGCCGGCAAAAAACAGGTGCGCGTCAGGCGCAAATACCGCCCAGCCACCCCACAAGCTTTGCAGGCGGTCGGTCAAGCTGCGGCCTGACCAGTGCTGCACGGGCGTCATCACCACTTCCACCTCGCCCAGGCGGTGTGATTGCCACCAGTCCATTTCCACCACCCGCGTGATGCCCAACTCGGCCGCCCAGGCCTTCAGACCCAGTGGCAGCAGGAAGAGCGGCGGACCGCCGGGCTGCGCGTTCAGCGCCTGCAAGGTGGGCGCGTCGCAGTGGTCGTAATGGTTGTGCGACACCACCACCAGGTCGATGCGCGGCAGTTGTGCCAGCGTCAGCCCGGGCGGGTGTGCCCGCTTCGGCCCGGCAAAAGACACGGGTGAGGCACGCTCGGAAAAAATGGGGTCGGTGAGGATGTTCAAGCCACCCATTTGTGCCAGCACGGTGGCGTGGCCTATCCAAGTCACGGCCGGCTGCATGGCGGTGCCTGCCTGGGCGTTGCTGGTGATGAAGGCCAGATCGGGTGCAACTGCCGGTGTGGGCTGCGACGGTGCCGGGGGCAGGCCCTGGCGCAGCGCGTTCCAGCGCCAGCGCATGAAGTCGGCCAGGCCTCGCGGTGCGAAGTCGAAGTAGTTGTTCTGGAAGCCCGTGCTGCGGTGGTGGGGCGCTGGTGGTGCGGCGGGTTGCAGTTGCGCAACAGCCGGCAGGGGTTGCAGCAGCAGGCCGGCGGTCAGCATCAACCAGGATGAGAGTGCAAAAAGGCGGCGGGTCATCGAGAGATGATTGCAGCTCTGCAATCCCGTTGCCCGCGCCTGGCCATGGCACCCCTTTCGTGGCCTGAGGCACGGCCTGAGGCACGGCTTGAGGCACGGCTTGCAGACGCCCGGTTTTCGGGCTTGCGGGTTTCTTCGTATAATCGATAGGCTTTGCTAAACCCATCCAGGAACCAAGCCACATCGTGATGGAAATGCAACCAGTCGGGCGACAACCAGGGGGTGACCCTAGGGCCCTTCCCAAAGTGCGTGCTTCACATCGTGGCCAAGACCTTGCAGGGGTTGCGAAGAGCGAAGTGTTTTCTGGCTCGTCAGCAGACGTTGAATTCAAAGCCCTGACGCGAGAACAAGCGCAGGCGCTGCGCGAGAAAGACCCACCGCTGTCACCGTGGCGTGTGGTGGTGGTGCAGGGGCTTGTGGGCTTGGTAGTGGCGCTGCTGGCAGCGCTGGTCACGGGCCAACAGATGGTGGGGTGGTCGGCGCTTTATGGCGCCGCCACGGTGGTGGTGCCAGGGGCCTTGATGGCGCGCGGCATGACCAGCCGCTTTTCCAGCATGTCGCCGGGCAGCAGCGCTGTCAGCTTCATGTTGTGGGAGGCGGTCAAGATAGCGGTTTCGGTGGTCATGCTTGCGCTGGCACCCAACATCGTGCAACCCCTGAGCTGGCTGGCGCTGTTGGCAGGCCTGGTGTTGTGTATGAAGGTTTATTGGTTTGCGCTGTTGTGGTGCGGGCGTCGTTGACATCCATCGGGTCCGGACGAGCAGACTCCATTCGAGTACAGATCCCCTAGAGAACAAGCATGGCAGCACCCACCGGCAAAGAGCTCACCTCTGGCGAGTACATCCTGCACCACCTGCAGCACCTGCAGGTCGGCAGCGGTTTTTGGACCTTCAACGTCGACTCCATCTTCTATTCGGTGGTGCTGGGCGTACTCGGCAGCTGGTTTTTGTACAGCGTGGCCAAGAGCGTGACCTCGGGTGTGCCGGGCCGTGTGCAAGCTGCTGTTGAATTTCTGGTCGAAATGGTCGACAGCCAAGCCAAGGGCATCGTGCACAACGCCGAAAGTCGCAAGCTGGTGGCGCCGTTGGCGCTGACCGTGTTCATCTGGGTGTTCCTGATGAACCTGATGGACATGTTGCCGGTGGACCTGCTGCCTTCCATCTGGCACGTCGCGGGCCCTGCCGTGGGCATGAAGGATTACATGCGTGTGGTACCCACCGCCGACCTCTCGGTCACCATGGCCTTGTCATTGACCGTGCTGTTGCTGTGCATCTACTACAACGTCAAGATCAAAGGCGCGGGCGGCTGGCTGCATGAACTGCTGTCAGCGCCGTTTGGTGGTGCCTGGTACTTGGCACCCTTCAACTTCCTGATGCAGATGATCGAGTTCGTGGCCAAGACCGTCAGTCACGGTATGCGACTCTTTGGCAACATGTTTGCCGGAGAGCTGATCTTCATGCTGATAGCGCTGATGGGCGGCGCCTGGTTCAGTTCGGTGGGCATTCCGTTGGCGTTGGGCCATGTGATTGCCGGTACCGCCTGGACCATCTTTCACATCCTGATCATCGTGCTGCAGGCCTTTGTGTTCATGATGTTGACGTTGGTCTACATCGGTCAGGCCCACGACAAACATTGACCGCCACTGCATCGGCGTTGCAGTTTTTTCGCTGTTTTTCCCGTTTCCCTCTCTCTATCCACCTTCCTCTCTGGAGCAAAAAATGGAAGTTATCAGCTTTGTCGCCCTGGCCGCTGGCCTGATCATCGGATTGGGCGCCGTGGGTGCCTGTATCGGTATTGGCATCATGGGCAGCAAGTACCTTGAATCGGCTGCGCGCCAGCCCGAACTGATGGGCGAACTGCAGACCAAGATGTTCTTGCTGGCTGGTCTGATCGACGCGGCCTTCATCATCGGCACCGGTATCGCGCTGTGGTTCGCCACGACCAACCCGTTCCTGGCCCAGATCGCCCTGTTGCCGAAGTAATCCCACTTCGGTCCGGCGGGCGTGGGTCGTCGACCTGCGCCCTGGTCACCCCATGACGAGGTAAGAGCCGTGAGCATCAACGCCACCCTCATCGTCCAGATGATCGTCTTTGCGATCCTGATCTGGTTCACGATGCGATTCATATGGCCGCCCATCACCGCAGCATTGGATGAGCGTGCGAAGAAGATTTCCGACGGCCTGAGCGCTGCCGACAAAGCCAAGGCTGAACTGGCTGCCGCCAACAAACGTGTGGAAGCCCAGCTTTCTGCCGCCCGCGACGACGCTGCCAAACGCCTGGCGGATGCTGAGCGGTTGTCACAGCAGATGGTGGA
>JANNMQ010000469.1:0-2879 GCA_031398045.1 Rubrivivax sp. | reverse complement strand
TCCAGCATCAGGTGCCGGGCATAACGCAGCAGTTGTTGGTCGTTCATGCGGACGCTGCAACGATGTCCGTTCGGGCTGAGCCTGTCGAAGCCCCGCCAGGCACTTCGACAAGCTCAGTGCGAACGGAACCTTGACACAAGCGCAGCTTCAGTAAACATGCCGGCCCCAGGGCCTACTTCTTGTCGGTGGCTGCAGCTTCAGCCCGCTGTTCGGCGCTGGTCTTGCTGGCCACCACGGGCAGGCCCCGCAGCTTGTTCAAGGCCTGCTGCAGCGGGAAGTCTTCAGCAGTACCAAATTCAGGCAATGGCTTCACCGGCTCTTTGCTCTTGGCCAACTGGTCTTCCAATTTCTGGCGTGCTTCTTCACGCGCTTTTTCGCGCTCGGCATCCTTCTTCTCGTCGGCACCCGTCAGGTGTTTGTTCAGGTCGGCTTCACGCATGCGCAAGGCGGCAAACACATTGCCTTCGGCGGTTTCGTCCAGAAAAACATCGGGCGTGATGCCCTTGGCCTGGATCGACTTGCCCGCAGGCGTGTAGTAACGCGCGGTGGTGATCTTCAGCGCTGTGTCGGCGGGCAGGGGGCGGATGGTCTGCACCGAACCCTTGCCAAACGTCTGCGCACCCATGATGGTGGCGCGTTTGTGGTCTTGCAGCGCACCGGCCACGATTTCGCTGGCCGAAGCCGAGCCTTCGTTCACCAGCACCACCAGCGGCACTTTCTTCAGCGCCGCAGGCAGGCGCTTCAGCGGGTCGCTGCTGCTGCGCCGGCCGTAGTCTTCAACGTTGGCCTTGAAGATGCGTTTGGAATCGGCCAGCTGGCCGTTGGTGGACACCACCACCACGTCACTGGGCAGGAAAGCGGCCGACAGCGCCACCGCGCCGTCCAGCAAACCACCGGGGTCATTGCGCAGGTCCAGCACCAAACCCTTCAGGTTGGGGTCTTGTTTGTACAGGTCTTCAATCTTGCGCACGAAGTCGTCCACCGTGCGCTCTTGAAACTGGCTCACACGCAGCCAGCCGTAGCCCGGGTCCACCATCTTCGCGCGCACACTTTGCATGCGGATTTCCTCGCGGATGATGGTGACGGGGAAACTGCGGCTTTCAAGCTTGCGGAACACCGTCAACACCACCTTGGTGCCGGGGTCGCCACGCATGCGCTTGACGGCCTGGTCCACCGTCAAACCCCGCACGGGTGTGTCGTCGATGCGGGTGATGAGGTCGCCCGACTTCAAGCCGCCCCGAAATGCCGGTGAACCTTCAATCGGCGACACCACCTTCACCGCCCCTTCTTCCATCGACATTTCGATGCCGATGCCGACAAACTTGCCGCCGGTGTTTTCGCGAAACTCCTTCAGCGTCTTTTTGTCGAGATACTGCGAATGCGGGTCCAGGCCCGACACCATGCCCGAGATGGCGTCGCTGATGAGTTTCTTTTCGTCCACCGGTTCGACGTACTCGGTCTTCACGCGGTCGAACACGGCCGACAACTGCTGCAGTTCTTCCAACGGCAAAGCCACCGTGCTGCGGGCCACGGCCTGCAACTGCATGGTGGTCAATGCGCCGGCGATGGCCCCAACGGCCAGAATGCCTGCAACTTTCAGTTTTGCACCCATCGTTCACCCACCCCTTTGAAGGCAGAACCGGCCCATGTAGCCAGACGGCGCCAGTATAGGTCTGAGCACCCTTTCCCACTTGGCAGCAGGGCCCCTGCGCAAGCCCGTGAAAGCGGGTAAAGAAGTGTCTTTTCTGCGCGTTTGGGTGAAAAGGCCGCTTTGTGCATACCGTCCCCTCAGCCTGCAGGCCGCTGCGACGGTCAGGCCGCTATCCCTTGCTGCACAACGGAAGCAGGTTCACGCGGGAAGGTCACGACATGGTCCACCTGCACCCGTATGCCTATCCATTCGCCCACCTGGTGGTCGTGGTGGGAGGGCACCAGCGCCATCACGCGCTGGCCACCTTGCAGCCGCAGCGTGAGCAAAAACTCCGAGCCGCGGAAGGCCTTGCGTTCGATCAGCGCACGCACCGGCGAGGCGTCGTCGTGCACGATGTCGTCGGCACGCAGCAGCACGTCACATGCACCGTCGGGGTAGCTGCCCGGCAGCGGGCAGCCGGCTATGTCGTCCAGTTCACCCACAGGCGTGTGAACACAAGGCCCGTGTGCACAGGCGACGATCTGTGCCGGCGCAAACACGCCGTGGCCGATGAACTGCGCCACAAAGCGGCTGGCCGGGCGGTGGTACAGCGAATAAGCGTCGTCCCACTGTTCCAGATGGCCCTTGTCCATGACACCAATCACGTCGCCCACGGCAAAAGCCTCCAGCTGGTCATGGGTGACTAACAAGGCCGTGGTGCCGCTGGATTTCAGGATCTCGCGAACTTCTTGCGCCAGCCGTTCCCGCAGGTCCACGTCCAGGCTCGAAAAAGGTTCGTCCAGCAGCAGCAAGCGCGGCCGTGGCGCCAGCGCGCGGGCCAGCGCCACACGCTGCTGCTGCCCGCCGCTCAACTGGTGGGGCGCCCGGCTGGCAGCGTGGGCCAGGCCCACCAGTTCAAGCATCTCCACCGTACGCAACTTGCGGTCGGCTTTGGGCAGCGCAGCAATGCCAAAGGCCACGTTGTCGGCAATGCTGAGGTGCGGGAACAGCGCATAGTCCTGAAACACCATGCCGATCTGGCGCTGTTCAGCGCCGACATGCACACCGGCTGCGGCGTCGGACAGCGTTTGTGTACCGATGCGCACACGGCCCGCGGCGCAGCGTTCCAGGCCCGCCACGGCGCGCAACAACGAAGTCTTGCCACAGCCTGAAGGGCCGATCAGCACACCGATGTCGCCCTGGCGCAGGCCCAGGGACACGCCGTCCACCGCAGCGCGCGCAGCGCCGC
>JANNMQ010000461.1:0-1879 GCA_031398045.1 Rubrivivax sp. | reverse complement strand
CGGTGCACCTGTCGCTCGCGTTCAACCCCTCGCATCTGGAGATCGTCAACCCGGTGGTCGAAGGCTCGGTCAAGGCGCGCATGGACCGCCGCGGCGACAAGATCGGCGCCCAGGTGTTGCCGGTGCTGGTGCATGGGGATGCCGCTTTCGCCGGCCAGGGCGTGGTGATGGAAACACTGGCACTGGCCCAGACGCGTGGTTATTTCACCGGCGGCACGGTGCACCTGGTGGTCAACAACCAGATCGGCTTCACCACCAGCGACCCGCGCGATTCACGCTCGACGTTGTATTGCAGCGACGTCGTGAAGATGATCGAAGCGCCGGTGCTGCACGTCAACGGCGACGACCCCGAAGCGGTGGTGATGTGCACACGTTTGGCGATGGACTACCGGCGCCAGTTCAACAAAGATGTGGTGGTCGACATCATCTGCTTCCGCAAGCTGGGGCACAACGAACAGGACACGCCGTCGCTGACGCAGCCGCTGATGTACAAGGTGATCGCCAAACACCCGGGCACGCGCCGGTTGTACGGCGACAAGCTGGTGGCCCAGGGCGTGCTGCCAGCCGATGGCCCCGACCAGTTTGTGAAGGACTTTCGCGCTGCGATGGACGAAGGCCGCCACACCGTGGACCCGGTGCTGACCAACTTCAAAAGCAAGTACGCGGTGGACTGGGCACCTTTTCTGGGCCGTAAGTGGACCGACGCGGCCGACACCGCGTTGCCGCTGGCCGAAGTTAAACGTTTGTCCGAGCGCTTGACCACCATCCCTGGCAACTTCAAGGTGCACCAGCTGGTTGAGAAGGTGATTGCCGACCGCGCTGCGATGGGCCGGGGCGAAATCAACGTCGACTGGGGCATGGGCGAAACGCTGGCTTACGCGTCACTGGTGGCCAGTGGATATGCGGTACGCCTGAGTGGCGAAGATTGCGGGCGTGGCACCTTTGTGCACCGCCATTCGGTGTTGCACGACCAGAACCGTGAAAAGTGGGATACCGGCACCTACATCCCACTGCAAAACGTGGCCGACGGACAGGCGCCTTTCACGGTCATCGACTCCATCCTGTCTGAAGAAGCCGTGCTGGGTTTTGAGTACGGCTACGCCAGCGCCGAGCCCAACACCATGGTCATCTGGGAGGCGCAGTTCGGCGACTTCGTCAACGGCGCGCAGGTGGTGATTGACCAATTCATTGCCAGCGGCGAAGTGAAGTGGGGCCGCGTCAACGGTTTGACCTTGATGCTGCCCCATGGTTATGAAGGGCAGGGCCCTGAACACAGCAGCGCACGCTTGGAGCGCTTCATGCAGCTGGCTGCCGACAACAACATGCAGGTGGTGCAGCCCACCAGCGCCAGCCAGATTTTCCACCTGCTGCGCCGCCAGATGGTGCGCCAGTTCCGCAAGCCGCTGGTCATCTTCACGCCCAAGAGCCTGCTGCGCAACAAAGACGCTACCTCGCCACTGAGCGAATTCACGCGTGGCGAGTTCCGCACCGTCATCCCTGAGGTGGATGCCAAGCTGGTTGCCGACAAGGTCAAGCGCGTCATCGCCTGCTCGGGCAAGGTGTACTACGACCTGGTGAAAAAGCGCGAAGAGCGCAAGGCCAGCGACGTGGCCCTGCTTCGTGTGGAGCAGCTTTACCCGTTCCCGCACAAGGCCTTTGCCGCCGAAATGAAGAAGTACCCGAATGCCAACGAAGTGGTGTGGTGCCAGGACGAGCCGCAGAACCAGGGAGCCTGGTTCTTCGTGCAGCACTATGTGCACGAAAACATGACCGAAGGGCAAAAGCTGGGTTATGCCGGCCGCCCGGCATCAGCCTCGCCCGCGGTGGGTTATTCGCACCTGCACCAAGAGCAACAGAAGGCGCTGCTCGAACAGGCCTT
>JANNMQ010000449.1:0-3339 GCA_031398045.1 Rubrivivax sp. | reverse complement strand
CGATGCTGGGCCTGCTGTTGGCCACCGTGTACGCGGTGGCATCGCTGGCGCAACTGGTGGTCGGGCGCTTGATTGACAAATATCCGCTGAAGCCGCTGTGGGTGGCCATCGTGCTGGTGCAGGTGCCCATGCTGTGGGCGGCAGCGCATGCGCAGGGCTGGTGGCTGTTTGCCGCGCTGCTGGGCACGATGGCTTTTGTGTTTGGCGCCATCCCTTTTACCGACGCCACCATCGTGCGCTTTGTCGACGACCGCATGCGTTCCCGCGTGGCCGGCTTGCGGCTGGCCATCTCGCTGGGCATCAGTTCAGCCGCGGTGTGGGCGCTGGGCCCGGTGGTGAAAGCCACCGGTTTTGGCACCCTGTTTGCCGTCATGGCCGGGGTCGCTCTGTTGACAGCGGGGCTGGTGTTGTTGATGCCGAGTGAACGCGCACCGGTGTTGCCTTCCTGAAGTCGCGTGTCGGGTTTTGCTGGGCCAGCGTTTGTTGATGGTCACGGCGCGCGGCCGGCGTCTTGCGCGCCAGCGCCCCTACAGCCTCCAGCCTGTACGTGCGCCATCAAACCCTGAGCAGCCCTGCAGCGCCCGGTGGTTGGACGGTCGGGTACCGTCGCGCCTGCACGTCTTCGCGCCCTCGCGCCACCGCAGCCCACGCCGGCCGTGTCACTATCCTGCATGGCCACCTCGTTCGACCTCATCGTCTTTGGCGCCAGCGGCTTCACCGGCCAGCTGGTGGCGCAGTACCTGCAGTCCACTTATGGCAGCAGCAAAGGTTTCAGCTGGGCACTGGCCGGGCGCGACGCGCGCAAGCTGGCCCAGGTGCGACAGGCCGTTGGTGCACCCGCCTCGCTGCCCTTGCTGACGGCCGACGCACACCGGCCAGAAGAACTGCACGGTCTGGTGCGCCAGGCGCGTGCTGTCATTTCCACCGCCGGACCCTATCAGCTGCATGGCCAAGCCCTGGTGACGGCCTGCGCCGAGGCCGGCACGGACTACGTCGACTTGTGCGGCGAGCCTCTGTGGATGGCGCAAATGATTCCGCTGTTGCAGGCACCCGCGGCCGCCAGTGGAGCGCGCATTGTGTTTTCCTGCGGTTTTGACTCGATCCCTTTTGATCTGGGCGTGGTGTTCCTGCAGCACGCCATGCAGCAACGCCTGGGCGCCTGTGCCTGCCAGGTGCGTGCCCGCGTGCGCGTGATGAAAGGCGGTTTCTCTGGCGGCACGGCGGCCAGCCTGCTGGGCACACTGCAGGCCATCGAACAGGACCCCGCGTTGGCCCGGGTGATGGCCGATCCCTTTGCATTGACGCCGGGCTTCCGGGGTCCGCCGCAGCCCTCAGGCGAAGGGGCTGCGTTTGACGACTGGGCGCAAAGCTGGAGCGGCCCTTTTGTGATGGCAGCCATCAACACCAAGAACGTGCACCGCACGCATGCGCTGCGCGGACACCCCTGGGGCGAGGCTTTCGGCTACGACGAGCGCCTGCTCACTGGCACAGGCTTTCGGGGCCAGGCCAAGGCGCGCGCGCTGGCCTGCCAGACCTGGCTGCAGAACGCTTTGCTGGCTCAGGCAGCCAGCCGTGCCTTGGTCAAGCGCTATGCGTTGCCGCAGCCCGGCCAGGGGCCCAGCGCCGCCGAACGCGAAGCAGGCCGTTATGAGGTGCTGTTCACCGGCCAGACCACCGCCGGCCAGCGGCTGTCAGCGGTGGTGAAATGCGCCGAGGATCCCGGCTATGGCTCTACCAGCAAGCTGGTCAGTGAGAGCGCGCTGTGCCTGTTGCGCGATGTGGACCGCCAGGCCACGCCCGGTGGCGTGTGGACGCCCGGCGCTGCCATGGGGCTGGCCCTGGTGCGCCGGTTGCAGGCCCATGCAAACCTGAGCTTTGAAGTGCAGGGGTGAGGGGTCGGTCGAGCCTGTTGACACAGGCCAGAGCTTGCCATTTGCAGGCAAGTTCTGGCGTGTGCCGTTTGTCAGCCGCGTCACTGCAGCCAGGCAGCGTTTCGTATCCCAGGGTGGCGGCGCTTCACCGAGCCGCCAATGACAAGCAAACCAAACGCAGCCATCAGCCGGGACTGGGGTGTCCATTCACGGCCCCGACTCGCAACAGGCGCCCCAACACAACGTGCAGGCGGGGTGCAGCAAAAGCTCGCGCCCGACCGTGCCGGGGCCGCAGCCAGGGACAGCGCAGTGGCAGACCCTGGCAGGTAGTCGCTGCCGTCACCAGCAATCTCGGGCAACGACTGTAGGCCCAGGACTACATCTCCACGCTCTGTGTCCCGATGGCCAGCGGCGACATCCCCGTGCACGCTGTGTGCACGCGAAGCGCTTGGCCCGCGTGCGCTGCCAGGAGTTCCGCGATGAGCGATTCAATCATCCCTACCCAACCGCCACAGGATCACTGGTGCAGCTCCGTGCTGCGCACTCCGGTGTTCGCCCTTCGGCCGCCCGGGCGGGCCCACGCGGCCATTGCCCTCAGCGCGCCCCTGCCCACCAAGGCCCGATCGTTATTGATGGGCCTGCTGCTGGGCGGCCTCTTGCTGGTTTACTGGAACGTGGTGAACAGCAGCGTGCAACGCGGCGAACAGCTGAAACGCCAAATGGCCGACACCGCCCAGCGATGCGACACCAGCGCCACGCGGCGCCGTGCCACGACTTGCAACACCCCCGCTGACGCCGACGCTTTGCGCGGCGGGCCCGTGGGGCCAAAGCGGCTGGCCGCACGTTGAAGCCGGTGGCCACAATAGACAAATGGCAGACGGTCATGCAAGAAAGACAACCATGAACAACATCCACACCATCCATCGCCTGGCACAGGCAGCGAGTCTGCAAGCAGCGCCCTGGCTGACAGGCTTGTTGGTGGCCACCTGCATCACGGCACCATCGTTCGCCCGCGAAGACGTGGCGCAGACCAAGGCGCGCCTGGCGCAGGAACGCGCAGCTTGCCTGGCAGGGAAATCGCACCAGGACACCAAGACCTGCCTGCAGGAGGTCAAAGGAGCAGACATCGAATCACGCCGCGGCGGGCTTGATGGCGACCCTGCAACGTACACCCGCAATCAATTGCAGCGATGCGAACGGCTGCCCGCCAGTGACAAGCGGGATTGCATTGCGCGCATGCAGGGCCGGGGTACCACCGAGGGCTCGGTGGCCGCAGGCGGCATACAGCGCGTGCTGGTCACGCGCGAGGTGGTGCCGACGACGGCCGCTGTCGCGTCCGCGCCCACCGCAAGCAGCCCGACCAGCCGCTGACCATTCATAGGGACCCTTCACTGCGTTCGGCCACTGCGCAAGCTCGGTATAGGGGTCGCACTCTCACACGATGGCAGCTTGGCCCTCCATGCCAAGC
>JANNMQ010000432.1:0-9047 GCA_031398045.1 Rubrivivax sp. | reverse complement strand
ATTGCGCAAGAGCGCCAAATTCCACGACGGCACGCCCGTCACCGCCAAAGACGTGAAATGGAGCTTCGACCGCGCCGTCACCGTGGGTGGTTTTCCCACCTTCCAGATGAAGGCCGGATCGCTGGAAGAAACGTCGCAGTTCGAGGTGGAGGACGAGCACACCTTCCGCGTCAAGTTCCTGCGCAAAGACAAGCTCTCGATGAACAACATGGCCGTCGTAGTGCCCTGTGTGTTCAACAGCGAACTGGTGAAGAAGAACGCCACGCCGCAAGACCCCTGGGGCCTGGCCTGGACACGCAACAACGTGGCCGGTGGTGGCGCCTACAAGGTGGAAGCCTGGCGTGCCGGGCAGGAGATCATCTACAGCCGGTTTGACGACTGGAAAAGCGGTCCGCTGCCAAAGCTCAAGCGTGTGGTGCAACGTGATGTGCCCAACGCCGGCAACCGCCGTGCCCTGCTGCTGAAGGGCGACATCGACATCACCTACGACCTGCCGCCCAAGGACTTTTCTGAATTGTCCAAAGAAGGCGCGGCCGTGAAGGTGAGTGCGACGCCAATAGAAAACGCCATGCTCTACCTGGGCATGAACACCACCAAGGCGCCTTTCGACAACCCCAAGGTGCGACAGGCGGTGGCCTGGGTGCTGCCCTACGACAAGATGTACGACAACGCGCTGTACGGCCGCGCAGCCAGGCTGTATGGCGCCGCCGGGCCCGTGAAAACCATCAACTGGCCGCAGGCCACCACCTACAAGACCGATGTGGCCAAGGCCAAGGCGCTGCTGGCCGAAGCCGGTTATCCCAACGGGTTTGAAACCACGCTCAGCTTCGACCTGGGCGGAGCCACCATCGGCGAACCGATGGCGGTGCTGACGCAGGAAGCGCTGGCCAACATCGGCATCAAGGTGCAGCTGAACAAAATACCCGGCGCCACCTGGCGCGCGGCGCTGTTGAAGAAGGACATGCCGATGTTGATCAACCGCTTTGGCGGTTGGCTCGACTACCCGGAGTACTTCTTCTTCTGGTGCTACCACGGCCAGAACGCCGTGTTCAACACCATGAGTTACCAGAACACCAAGCTCGACAAGATCATCACCAACGCACGTTTTGCAGAGAGCAAACCGCTGTACGACAGCGCCGTGAAAGAGATGGTGCAGCTGGCCTTTGACGAGGTGCCGCGCATCCCGCTGTTCCAGCCCAGCATGGACGTGGCGATGCAGAAGGACCTGCAGGGCTACATGTACTGGTTTCACTTGCAGCCCGACTACCGTCAGCTGTACCGCGCCTAGACGCTGCGCTTGAAGCCCCCGCGATGAGCACCTCCACCACCACCCCCGTGGACCTGCAGGCCTACATGGACAGCACCGCCGCGATGCTGGGCCTGCCACTGGCACCCGAGCACCGCCCCGGTGTGCTGCGTTACCTGCAACTGGTGGCCACACTGGCGCCGCGGGTCAACGACTTTGCGCTGCGCACACTGACGCCGGCCGATGAACCGGCCAACCACTTCACGCCCGTGGCAGCGGCCGTTCAGGAGGGTCCGCAGTGAGTGCCGTGGCGCGCGTGCGCAGCGCACTGGAGCGCATCGCGGCCACCGACGGCCGCGTCAATGCCTTCACCGAAGTGCTGTCCGAGCGTGCACAGGCGCGTGCCGAGCAACTGGACGTGCGCGGCGACAACGCCCCGCTGCAGGGCCTGCCGTTCGCGGTGAAGAACCTCTTTGACCTGCAAGGCGTGGTGACGCTGGCGGGATCGAAGATCGAACGTGACGCCGCGCCCGCAACGCGGGACGGTGCACTCGTGCGCCGCCTGGAAGCGGCCGGCGCGGTGTGTGTGGGCGCGCTGAACATGGACGAATACGCCTACGGCTTCAGCACCGAAAACACGCACTACGGCGCCACCCGCAACCCGCACGATTTGTCGCGCATCAGCGGCGGTTCATCGGGCGGTTCAGCTGCAGCGGTCGCGGCCGGCCAGGTGCCCCTGACATTGGGTTCGGACACCAACGGTTCCATCCGCGTGCCGGCCTCGCTGTGCGGCGTGTTTGGCTTGAAGCCCACCTTCGGCCGCCTGTCGCGTGCCGGCAGTTACCCTTTTGTGGCCAGCCTGGATCACCTGGGACCGTTTGCACGCAGCACGCGCGACCTGGCGCTGGCCTACGACGCGATGCAGGGCCCCGACGCCGACGACCCGGCGCAAGTGCCCCGGCCACTGCAGCCCACGCTGCAAAGCCTGGCATTGGGCGCACAAGGCCTGCGCATCGGCGTGCTGGGCGGCTGGTTCAACAGCATGGCGCTGCCCCCGGCACTGGCCGCCGTGCAGCAGGCCGCGCGCAGCCTGGGCGCCACGCGGGAAGTGCTGTGGCCCGAGGTGGACTGCGCCCGCGCGGCCGCTTTCATCATCACCAATTCAGAAGGATCAGCGCTGCACCTGGCCGACCTGCAGCGCCGCGCCCAGGACTTCGACCCCCACACTCGCGACCGCTTTCTGGCCGGTGCGCTGTTGCCTGCCGCCTGGGTGCAGAACGCACAACGTGTGCGGCACTGGTTTGCGCGCCAGGTGGCCACTGCCTTTGCCGATGTCGACGTGCTGCTGGCGCCGGCCACACCCTGCACCGCGCCGCCCATCGGCACCGAGTGGCTCACCATCAACTGCCAGCAGTTGCCGGCACGCGCCAGCATGGGCCTGCTGACACAGCCGGTGTCGGCCATCGGCCTGCCGGTGGCGACTGTGCCGCTGTGGGGTCTGGACCCTGCCTCGCCGCACCTGCCCATCGGTGTGCAGGTGATTGCCGGGCCCTGGCGTGAAGACCTCTGTCTGCGTGTGGCGCAGGCGCTGGAAAGCGCCGGTGTCGCGCGTGCGCCGATCGCCACCCTTCTTCCTGCTGAAGCATGACCATGGACATCAACCTGCTGGATATCAACCGGCCCGAGGTGCACGCTGAAGTCAGCGCGGCGTTTGCGCGTTATGAAGACGCGCTGGTCAACAACAAGGTGGGCGTGCTGGATGAGCTGTTCTGGGACAGCACCCACACCGTGCGTTATGGCGTGGCCGAGAACCTGGTCGGCATCGAGGCCATCCGCGCCTTTCGCAACGCGCGGCCGTCACAAGGCCTGCAGCGCACGCTGCAGCACACCGTCATCACCACCTATGGGCGCGACTTCGCCACCGCGATGACGGAATTCCGCCGCGAAGGTGGCAACAAGCTGGGCCGCCAGAGCCAGACCTGGGCGCGTCTGCCCACGGGATGGCGGGTGGTCGCAGCGCATGTCAGCCTGATCGACCCACCCGCTGCCTGAATCCAATCACTCCACCTGCCCACTCAACCCGCCAAGACACCCTGAGGAGCCCCTGATGAGCCACCACCCCGATACCCAGGCCCAGAACCTTTTGCGTCGCCGCCTGTTGGCTGCTGGCGGCCTGGCCGGCGCTTCATTGGCGCTGCCCGGCGCGCTGCGCAATGCCATGGCGCAGGCGCCCATCACCGTGGGCATCATCTACGTCGGTCCGCGTGACGACTTTGGCTACAACCAGGCGCAGGCCGAGTCGGCTGCGCTGCTGAAGAAGATGCCTGGGGTGAAGGTGCTGGAAGAAGAAAACGTGCCCGAAACCCAGGCCGTGCAAAAGAGCATGCAGGGCATGATTTCGCAAGACGGCGCTGCGCTGTTGTTTCCCACCAGCTTCGGCTACTTCGAACCCCACATGCTGGCCATCGCAGCCAAGAACCCTAAGGTGCGCTTCAGCCACTGCGGCGGCATGTGGACCAAGGGCAAGCACCCCGACAACACCGGCAGCTACTTCGGCTACATCGACGAGGCGCAGTACCTGAACGGTGTCGTGGCCGGTCACATGAGCAAGAGCAAGAAGCTCGGTTTTGTCGCCGCCAAACCCATACCGCAGGTGCTGCGCAACATCAACGCCTACACCATGGGCGCGCGCTCGGTGGACCCGAAGATCACCACCACCGTGATCTTCACTGGCGACTGGAGCATGCCGGTGAAAGAGGCCGAGGCCACCAACAGTCTGGCCGACCAGGGTGTGGATGTGTTCACCATGCACGTGGACGGGCCCAAGGTCATTGTCGAGACCGCCGCCAAGCGCGGCAGACAAGTCTGCGGTTACCACGCCAGCCAGGCCAAGCTGGCACCGCAGGCCTACCTGACGGGCGCCGAATGGAACTGGCTGACGGCCTACACCAGCGTGCTGGAGGCGGCGCGCAGCGGCAAGCCGCACCCCAACTTCGTGCGCGGCGGTTTGAAAGAAGGTTTTGTCAAGACCTCGGCCTACGGCCCCACGGTTTCAGAAGCGGCACGCAAAGGCGCCGACGCCGTGAAGGCCAGGATGATGGCCGGCACCTTTGACATCTTCGGCGGCGAACTGAAGGACAACACCGGCAAGGTGGTGGTGCCCAAAGGCAAGGTCTTCAAGCAGACCGACTTGGAACTGGAGGGCATGAACTACCTGGTGGAAGGCGTGATCGGCAAGGTGTGACCATGCCCCTCCAGCCGTTCGCACTGGGCCTGTCGAAGTGCTGCGCCAACGGTGGCGGGTCTTCCATCCCCAAGCTCGGGACATTCAGAAACACCGACTCAAGCCGAACGGTTCTGTATCGACTGGAGCCTTGTCAAGCCCTGGACCCGCGTTTGCCATGAGCAGCACCACCCGCGAAACCGCTGAAGCCATTGCCCTGCCGCTGCTGGCCCTGGCCGGCGGGCTGCTGTTGTTTGGCGCCTTCATCTGGGTGGGTGGGCACGACCCCGTGCAGGCCTGGTCGCTGTTGTTTCTGGGCGCGTTTGGCGACGCCTTTTCGCTGCAGAACACGCTGCAGCGCGCGGCGCCCTTGATGTTGACTGCGCTGTGCGTGGCGCTGCCGGCGCGGGCGGGCCTGACCATCATTGGCGGTGAAGGTGCGTTGGTGCTGGGCGGCCTGGCCTGCGCCGGCTTGCCGCTGCTGATGCCGCTGCCGATGAACCTGTTGGGTACCTCACTGATGCTGCTGGCCGCCGCCGCAGCGGGTGCAGCGTGGATAGCACTGGCCGGCTGGCTGCGGCAGTGGCGCGGCGTGAACGAAACCATCTCAAGCCTGCTGCTGAGCTACACCGCCATCGCACTGTTCAAACACATTGTGGAGGGGCCGCTGCGCGACCCGGCCAGCTTGAACAAGCCGTCGACCCTGCCGCTGCCCGAGGCGCTGCGCATCGGCGCCATCGGCAGCCACGATGTGCATTGGGGCCTGGTCATCGGTGTGCTGGCCTGCCTGCTGGCAGCCTTCTGGCTGAGCATCACCACGCACGGCTTCGCCACCCGCGTGGTGGGCGGCAACCTGCGCGCGGCGCGCCTGGTGGGGCTGCCGGCCAGCCGCTTGATCATCGTGGCCTGCGCGTTGGGCGGTGCCGGTGCAGGCCTGGCCGGTGGCATTGAAGTGGCGGCGGTGCACACGTCGGCCAACGCATCGCTGATCGTCGGGCTGGGCTACACCGGCATCCTGGTCAGCTTCGTGGCGCGCCACCAGCCGCTGGCCATCATCCCGGTCGCCATCCTGTTTGGTGGCTTCCTGGCAGCGGGCAGCCTGCTGCAGCGGCGCATGGGCCTGCCCGACGCGGCCGTGCCGGTGCTGATGGGCTTTTGTTTTGTCTTCATCCTGGCCAGTGAAGCCTGGCGCGGGCGTCTGGGAGAACTGTTTGTGCTGCGCCGGCCAACGTCGGGTGCGCCCGGCACGCCAGCAGGGGCCGCAGCATGAGCAGCCTCGCCTGGTTCGACGTGCTGGTGGCGGTGCTGGGCGGCGCCATCCGCGTCGGCACGCCATTCTTGTTCGTCAGCCTGGGTGAATGCATCACCGAAAAAGCAGGCCGCATCAATCTCGGGCTGGAGGGTGTGCTGGTGTTTGCTGCGATGGCAGGTTTTGCCGGCAGCTACCTGACCGGCGTCTGGTGGCTGGGCGTGTTGCTTGCCGGGTTCAGCGGCGCAGTGATTGCCGCATTGCACGGCCTGGTCAGCAGCCTGCCGCGTGTCAACGACATCGCGGCCGGCATCGCCATCATGATGCTCGGCGTGGGCTTGGCGTTCTATCTGGGCAAACCGCTGATACAGCCGCAGGCGCAGCAGATACCGGCGCTGGCGCTGGGTGCGTGGTCATCGTCGCCGCAGGTTGCTGCGGCACTGAACATCAACGCACTCTTTCCCGTGGGCGTGGCGCTGGCTCTGCTGCTGGCCTGGGCGTTGAAAAACACCGGCTGGGGTTTGAAGCTGCGCATGGTGGGCGACTCGGCTGACGCCGCGCGGGCACTGGGCACGTCAGTTACCGGCGTGCGCGTGGCGGCCACAGCAGCCGGCGGCTTCATCGCCGGCCTGGGCGGCGCCAGCCTTTCGCTGCACTACCCGGGCAGCTGGAACGAAGGCCTGTCCAGCGGCCAGGGGTTGATTGCGGTGGCACTGGTCATCTTTGCGCGTTGGCAGCCCCTGCGCTGTCTGTGGGCGGCCTTGTTGTTTGGCGGTGCGGGCGCCCTGGGGCCGGCCCTTCAGTCGGTGGGTGTCAGCGGCTACTACCACCTGTTCAACGCCGTGCCTTATGTGATGACGCTGGCCATTCTGGTGTGGGCCTGTTCGCCGCGTCAAAGCCTGCGCGGCGCGCCGATGGAATTGGGGGTGGCGCGATGAGTGGACTCGGGGGTTTGAACAAATCACCCCACGGTGTGGTGGTGGGCCTGGTGCAACTGCAACTGCCGGTGGTGGAAACCCCGGGCCAACTGCAGGCGCAAGCCGAACGTATCTGCTGGATGGTCGGCAAGGCGCGTCGCAACCTGGGCACCATGGACCTGGTGGTGTTCCCGGAATACAGCCTGCACGGCTTGAGCATGAGCACCGCACCCGAACTGATGGTCAGCCTGGACGGGCCCGAGGTGGCGTCATTCAAGGCGGCGTGCATAACGCACAAAATATGGGGCTGTTTCTCCATCATGGAGTTCAACCCGCATGGCAACCCGTACAACACGGGCCTGATCATCGACGACCAGGGCACCATCAAGCTCTACTACCGCACGCTGCACCCGTGGATTCCGGTGGAAGCCTGGGAGCCCGGCAACCTGGGCGTGCCGGTGTGTGACGGTCCCTATGGCAGCAAGATCGGCCTGATCATCTGCCTCGACGGCATGGTCCGGGAGATGGCGCGCGAGGCCGCCTACAAAGGCGCCGAGATCATCCTGCGCACCGCCGGCTACACGGCGCCGATACGCCACGCGTGGCAGATCACCAATCAGGCCAACGCGGTCCAGAACCTGGCCATCACCGCCAGCGTGTGCCTGTGCGGCAGCGACGGCAGTTTCGACAGCATGGGCGAGGCCATGTTCTGCAACTTCGACGGCACCGTCATCACCGCCGGTGGCGCGCGCGTCGACGAGATCATCACCGCCGAATTGCGGCCCGATCTGGTGCGCGAAGCGCGTGCGTTGTGGGGCGTGGAAAACAACCCCTACCAGCTGTACCACCGTGGCTATGTGGCTGTGACGGGCGGCGCGCAGGACTGCCCCTACACCTTCATGAAGGACATGGTGGCCGGCACCTACAAGCTGCCGTGGGACGCCAGCATTCAGGTGCGAGATGGGACACCTTGTGGTTTTGCTGGGCCGACACGTGCCTTTAGAGGGGCAGAGCCGAATCCCTGCGAACAGGATTGATGGCATGAGCCTTCCGGTGCTTGGGGAGAGCGTGCATGCATCGCGCGCGATCACGCCGCCGGGGCGCGCTGCTCCGCTCATGCCTGGCCCTGGCGGCCCAGGCGCTCGTCAGGCACAAACAGTCCACTGGACTGTTTGTGTCCGGACTCGCTCCCCCGCCCTTCGCCTTCGGCTACGGGCTCCTCCTTTACTTCGCTACGCAGCGCCCCCTGCCGTCCTGCTCGATCACCACCGGTGGCGCGTCAGCATCCTCGCCACTGCTGGTGGATGGCCGAGGGAGTTGGGTGTGGGGCGCAGCGAAGTAAAGAAGGAATTCGACAGCCGAAGGCTGGCGAAGGATGACATGAGCGGAGCCCCACACCCAACTCCCTCGGCCCGCCACACCTGCTGGTACGCATGAGATGAAACACGCCACAGCCACCCCCTACAACTGGCCCTACGACGGCAGCCTGCGCCCCGACACCACCGCGTTGGTGATCATCGACATGCAGACCGACTTCTGCGGCGTGGGCGGCTACGTCGACAAGATGGGCTACGACCTGAGCCTGACCCGCGCCCCCATCGAACCCATCAAGCGCCTGCTGGCCGTGATGCGCAAGCAGGGCTACACCATCATCCACACGCGCGAAGGCCACCGCCCCGACCTGAGCGACCTGCCGGCCAACAAGCGCTGGCGTTCACAGCGCATCGGTACTGAGGGGCGCGGCATCGGCGACGCCGGTCCCTGCGGCCGCATCCTGGTGCGGGGTGAACCGGGCTGGCAGATCATCGACGAACTGGCGCCGCTGCCTGGCGAAATCGTCATCGACAAACCCGGCAAAGGCAGCTTCTGCGCCACCGACCTGGAACTCATCTTGCGCACCCGCGGCATCAGCAACCTGGTGCTCACCGGCATCACCACCGACGTGTGTGTGCACACCACCCTGCGCGAGGCCAACGACCGCGGTTTTGAGTGCGTGATCGTCAGCGACTGCACCGCCGCCACCGACCGTGGCAACCACGAAGCGGCGCTGAAGATGGTGACCATGCAGGGCGGTGTGTTTGGCGCCGTGTGCACGTCTGCGGCTTTGATTGAAGCTGTGGATTCGTAAACAAACAAGCGCCATGAATCACGCCAAACACGCACTGTCCCTGCAAACGCTGGAACTCAGCAAACGCTTCGGCAGCTTCACCGCGCTGGACCGCGTGTCCATCAACGTGCAAGCCGGCAGCGTGCACGCGCTGCTGGGTGAAAACGGCGCTGGCAAAAGTACGCTGGTGAAGTGCGCCCGGATCCGATCCGTCGCCTTGCAGGTGTGCCAGCGCTGGATCGTGTCGTCGAACTGCACGCCGGGATCGGCGCAGGCCCATGCGCTCTCGGCGATGACGTTCCACA
>JANNMQ010000431.1:0-4655 GCA_031398045.1 Rubrivivax sp. | reverse complement strand
AGGGCGGGTCGGTGCAGTTGAACTGACCGCTGACCCCGCAACAGCCACCCACCATGGAATTCATCAACGCCACCCGCATGACTGCCGGCTACAACATGGGCCTGGAGCCCAGTGGGCGGGAACTGCTGGTGGTGGTGATCAAAGGCACCTTCGTGTTACCCAAGAGCGGCGAGAAGGTGCGACTGGCCGATGAGCAGCTGCCGCTGATCATGGCCGATACGTTCACCGGCGAGCCGGGCTTCAGCGCACCGGTGCTGGAAGTGGACTTCGCGCCACGC
Organism: Rubrivivax sp.; assembly: GCA_031398045.1. Taxonomy (GTDB): domain Bacteria; phylum Pseudomonadota; class Gammaproteobacteria; order Burkholderiales; family Burkholderiaceae_C; genus Rubrivivax. Next base: position 4,377 of record JANNMQ010000431.1, on the reverse strand, counting down.
AAGCGCGCCTGTGACGTGCTGCTGACCGGCCATGCTCGTGCACCAGCGGGCACGCAGGTGACGCGGCTGCGCTGCGGCATCCGCGTCGGGCCGATGGAGAAAGCCTTCGACGTCGTTGGCGACCGCGTCTGGCAGGCTGGCGTGACCGGCATCACCGCCTCGGCGCCGTTGCACTTCACCGAGATGCCGGTCAGCTACGACCGCGCCTACGGCGGTGCAGACCGCCGCCCCGAGGACGCGGCCGAACACGATGCCTACCTGCCCAACCCGGTGGGCCGCGGCTGGCACAAGCACTTGAAAAACGCCTGGGTCGACGGCGCGCCGCTGCCGAACACCGAGGCGATGGGTCAGGCGGTGAAGTTCCCTGGCGACAAGTACGCGCCGATGGCGCTGGGCCCGCTGGGGCGCGGCTGGCCGCAGCGCGCGCGCTTTGCTGGCACCTACGACCAGGATTGGTTGGACCACGTCTTCCCCTTCCTGCCAAAAGACTTCGACGAGCGCTACTACCAGGCCGCGCCGCAGGACCAACAGCTGCCGCTGCCACTGGGGCCGCTGGAGGTGGTGCTTAGCGGCTTCACGGCCGACGGGCCGAGGCAGTTCCTGCTGCCGCACTTCGCGCCGCCGGTGCATGTGTTTCCCAAGCGCGGCGAGCGTGAAGACCTGAATGCCCAACTCGACACCATCGTCTTCGACACCGATGCAGAAACTTTGACCATGAGCTGGCGCGTGGCACGGCCGTTGCGCCAGAGCTTGCACGAGCTCACCCAAGTCGTGGTCGGGGCGAAGGGGCGCGGGTGGTGGCAGCAGCGTGAGCAGTTGCGCATCAACGAGCCCGCACTGATTTCGCCATCGCCCCAAGCTGCGCCTGTTGCAGTGAGCGCATCATGAGCGGCCGACCTTTGGCCATCCTTGGCACCGGCCTGGTGACGTCGGTGGGGCTGTCGGCGGCTGCTTGCTGCAGCGCCTTTCGCGCCAAGATCACGAATCCCTTCGAGACCCGGTTCATTGATTCAGCGGGCGCATGGATCATGGCGCACCGAGTGGACTTGGAACGCCCGTGGCCGCCGCTGGCCAAGCTGTCTAAGATGGCCGCGCTGGCCATCGAAGAGGCCTTGCAGGATCTCGACAAAAAGCAGTGGCATCAATTGCCCTTGTTGCTGTGCATTGCCGAAGCCGAGCGCCCTGGCCGCCTGGCAGGCCTGGACGACGCCTTGCTGCCGCTGATCGAAGCGGAAGTCGGCGTGACCTTTGCCTCACCGTCGTCGGCCCTCGTGCCCCAAGGGCGTGTGGGCGTGGCGGTGGCATTGGAGCGATCCCGTTTACTGCTTGCATCCAGCAAGATGCCAGGCGTATTGATCGTCTGCACCGACAGCCTTCTTTCGTGGCCCACGTTAAGCCACTACGAGCGCGCAGATCGCCTGCTGACGGAGTCCAATTCCAACGGGTTCATGCCCGGCGAGGGCGGCGGCGCGTTGTGGGTTGGGGCCGGTCGGCGTGGTTCGCCGCATATGTGGTGCATGGGCATTGGCTTTGGCCGTGAGAGCGCTCATATCGACAGTGGCGAACCCCTGCACGCCGACGGTTTGACCCAGGCGATCAAGGCCAGCCTGGATGACGCCGGTTGCCAGTTACACGACCTGGACTTCCGAATTACGGACAACTCGGGCGAGCAGTTCTACTTCAAGGAAGCGTCCTTGGCCTTGACCCGCGGTCTGCGGCAGCGCAAGGAAGAGTTCGACTTTTGGCATCCCGCCGAGTGCACCGGTGAAGTCGGCGCTGCGTCTGGTGGCGCAGTCATCGCCACCGCCGTCGATGCCTGCCGCAAGGGCTATGCACCGGGCAACCGGGTTTTGTCGCACTGGGCCAATGATGCGGGCCAACGCGCAGCCGTCACGCTGCAGTTTCGGGCGGCTGCATGAGCAACGAGGTCTATGCCAACAAGCGCGAGGTGTCGTGCAAGAAGGCGGCCGGCAAATCAATTTGTGCTTTCCCCGACGTCTGCATGACCCCGCCGCAAACGCCCGCGACGCCGCCCGGCGTGCCCATCCCTTACCCGAACACGGGCATGGCGTCGGACACCGACGGTGGCTCGACGACGGTGAAGATCTCGGGCGACCCGGTGATGCTGAAGAACAAAAGCTGCTTCAAAAAGAGCATGGGCGATGAAGCCGGCTGCGCGCCGCTGAAGGGACTGGTGACGCACAAAAACACCGGCAAGGTGTACTTCACGATGTGGTCGATGGATGTGAAGATCGAGGGCGAAAACGTGGTGCGCATGCTGGACCTGACCACGCACAACCATGCGGGTTCCATGCCGGGGAACACACCGCCGTGGCCGTACACCGACAAGATCACGCCGCCGGCTCAGCCTTTCTGTGCCGCTTGTGCGGCCAAGCGATGAAGGGCACCACCAGATCCCGCCACCCCGTGATCATCGCCACGGGCGAGAAGTCCATTGACCACTTGGACTTCGAACTGCCGGGTCCGATCGAGCTGGCATGGCGCCGCCAGTACCGCAGTGGTGACAGCCGCACCCAGGGCTGGTTCGGCCAGGGCTGGAGCCACCCGCTGGCCACCGAGCTGTGGATGGATGATGACGTGCTGCGCTACTGGGATGAACAAGGCCGCGAGGTGGCGCTACCGGTCCTGCAAGTGGGGCAAGAGCACTTCGAAGCCTACGAGCAGTTCACGCTGACGCGGCCCGCCGCCAACCACTGGGCGCTGCGCCACAACCAGGGCGTGACGCACCACTTCCGCCAACGGCACCCGCTGCAGCGGCAACTGCCGCTGGAGGTGATTCAAGACCGCAACCGCAGGCGCATCCTGCTTCAGTTCGAAGACCACCCATTCGCCGAAGGCTTCAACCCGCAGACTGCGCCGCAGCGCCCGCAGCGCCTGATCGACAGCGCCGGGCGCACACTGCGCCTTACCTGGACCGACCGCCACCAACTTGCTGAGGTAGCCTTCGAATCCCCCGGCACCCCTGTCGTTCTGGCCAAGTACAGCTACGGCAACAGCTCCACCGCAAGCGACGGTCCGCCCGACCTATTGGGCCACGCCGACCCCACTGGCCACACCCGCAGCTACACCTGGGACCAGCACCTGCTGGTGGGCTACACGCTGGCTACGGGCCAACGCTTCAGCAACCGCTACGACCGGCTGTTGACCACCGGCAAGGTCGTCGAATCGCTGGCGCTGGACGACGGCACCGGCGACCGCTTCGACTACAACGGACTCACCACCCGCGTGCAAGACCGCCTGGGGCGGGAAACCGTGTACGTCAGCAACGCACGGCAAGACATCGTGGCCGTGCATGACGCCGAAGGCCAGGTCACCCGCACCGAATTCGACGACGCCGGCCGCCCGGCGGGCAGCACCGACGCGCTGGGGCGCAGCAGTTCCACCACCTTCGATGCGCAGGGCAACCTGACGCAGATGGTGGACGCGGCGGGCAACGCCACCACGGTGGCATACAACGCGCTGAACCTGCCCACCAAGCTGACCGACGCGATGGGCGGTGAATGGCTGCGCCAGTACGACGAGCGCGGCAACCTCATCGCCAGCACCGACCCGCTGGGCCACACCACGCTGTACGAGGTGGATGCGCTGGGCCAGGTGACCGCCATCATCGACGCGCTGGACAAGCGCAAGAAGCTGGCATGGGACGAGGCGGGCAACCTCATCGGCTACACCGACTGCTCCGGCTTCACCACCCGCTACGCCTACGATGAACTGGGCCACCTACGCAGCGTGACCGACGCGCTGGAGCAGACCACCGAACACCGGTTCGACGCGCGCGGCCAACTGATGCAGGTGACGCAGCCCGACGGTGCGAAACACCACTACACCTGGGACGGCAAAGGCAACTTGGTGCGTTATGTCGACCCACTGGGCCAGGCCACCGCGTGGAAGTACAACGGCGCCGGTGCGCCGCTGCTGCGCGTGGATGCGCTGGGCCACACGCTGAAGTACCGCTACGACCACGCCGGCCGGCTGGCGGTGCTGACCAACGAAAACGGTGAACACACCAGCTTCGGCTACGACCTGCTGGACCGCCTGACCGACGAGATCGGCTTCGACGGCCGCCACCAGCGCTACGGCTACAACGCCGCGGGCGAATTGACGCATGTGATCGAACGGGGAGGTTCTGACTTCGGCCCTGGCAAGGTGACGCGTTTCGAACGCGACGCGCTGGGGCGGATGACGGAGAAGCGGCACATCGGGGAGGCGGCGGAATTTGCGGCCAGCAGCCAGTTTGCTTACGACCCGCTGGGGCGGCTGACGAAGGCCAGCAATACGGTGTCGGACGTGCGCTTTGCCTACGACCCGCTGGGGCAACTGCTGGCCGAAAAGCAGCAGCTTCGTGGCTGGGTGGGC
>JANNMQ010000392.1:0-4422 GCA_031398045.1 Rubrivivax sp. | reverse complement strand
TGCCTGTTGCATTGAGTTGAATTTGCTGGCCGACGCAAATAGGTTCAACCGGATCAATGAACGGGTCTACACCTTCCAATATTTCAATGACAATGCTGGTGGTATCCGGCAGTAAACCAGGTGGTCCAGCACCTTCATCGCATTGGCACTCATCTGGATGCCAGCACCCACCTCGCCCAGCGTGGCCGATTGTTCGTAGACGCGCACACGGTGGCCCTGTTGCAGCAGCGCGGCCGCCGCAGCCAGGCCGCCGAGGCCGGCGCCGATGATGGCGATGTCCATCGGTGTGCCGCCTTCAGTCGGGCTGGATGCCCTGGGCCTTCACCACCTGCGCCCAGCGTTCTGCGTCTTTGGTGATGAGGCTGCGAAATTCATCGGCACTGCTGTGGGCAGGCGTCATGCCTTGTGTCTCGAAAGCCGCTTTCACCTCGGGCAGCGCCAGGATGCCCTTCAGCTCGGTGTTCAGCCTGTCCACCTGCGCGCGCGGCATGGCAGCGGGCGCCAACACGCCGTACCACATGTCCACATCCAGCTGGCCCAGGTTCAGCGTGCGCAGCGGCGGCACGTCGGGCAACAGCGGGTGCGGTTTGTCGCTGCTGATGCCCAGCGCGTTCAAGCGGCCGGTTTTCACATGCTGCAAGGCCACATGGATGGGCAGAAACATCACCTCCACCTGGCCGCCCAGAATGTCGGTAACCGCCGGGCCGGTGCCACGGTAGGGGATGTGCGTGATGAAGACCTTGGCCTGGTTTTTCAGCAGCTCCATGGCCAAATGGTGCGGGGTGCCGTTGCCGGGCGACGCGTAGTTCAGCGCACCCGGCCGCACTTTGGCGCGTGCCACCAGGTCTTGCGCGGTGGCAATGCCGCTGGCCTTGCTGGTCACCAGCAGCAACTGGCCCCAACTGGTCAGCGACACCGGCTGCAGGTCTTTCAGCGCATCAAAAGCCAACTTGGGATACAGCGCACGGTTCATCACCAGCGTGTTGACGGTCACCAGCAGCGTGTTGCCATCGGCCGGCGCGCGCACCACGGCTTCGGTGCCCAGGTTGCCGGAGGCACCGGCGCGGTTCTCGACCACCACCGCGCGGCCCAGGCGTTCGGCCAGTTTCGGTCCGATCTGGCGCGCGATAAGGTCGATGCCGGTGCCGGGTGTGAAAGGCACGATAAGGCGCAGCGCACCCGTTGGCTGCACAGGCTGCGGGCTCTGCGCTTGAGCGGTGCTGAGGATGGCGGCCAGCAAGCTGGCCACAAACAAAGGTCGGCGTTTCATACGGTGTGCTGCTGCGCTGGGCGGCCGGTGGGAATGCGGGGCGCCATCGTAAGCCGCAACTGCAGCGGCGCTGCACCCACGCGCCGGCGGCCGTGCGCCACACGGGCCTGTTCGTCAGCCCGCACGTGGGGGGCAGCGCCCGGCGCTGGCTTGCTGCACACTGCCGCGCCTTGAGCCTTCCCAAGCGCCCGGCCGGCCCGATGAAGCACGCCCTATTCGTAACACTTTGTTGTTGAAAACATGCGCCGGGACTTGACAAGCACGCGGCACCAGGCCGGCAGTTGGGCCACAGCGATGGCTGTGGCGCTTGCGCTGGCAGGCGTGCCGCCAGCCCAGGGACAGCCACAGTCCCCAACCAGCGATGCAGCCGCCGCATGGCGCGCGCCGGTGGCGTGCGCCCGTGAGCTGCCCACACAGGCACTGGACTTGCCACAGGCACTGGCCCGCGCTCTGTGCAACAACCCCCGCACCCAGCAAAGCTGGGCGCAGTGGCAGGCTAAAGCAGCCGAGCTGCAGCTGCAACGCAGCCAGGCCTGGCCCACGGTCAACGCCACTGCGGGCGCTGGCAGCGCGCGGCAGCGGCTGCGTGAAGCCGGCGACAGCACGGTCAACAAAGCGGGCGTCGGCTACGCCGCGTTGGACCTGAGCTGGGTGCTGCTGGACTTTGGCCAGCAGCGCGCCGGCCAGCAGGCGGCGCAGTTGACGGCACTGGCCGCGGCGGCAGCGCACGACGACGCGGTGATGGCCGTGGCCTTGGCCACCGCGGAAGCGTTTTTTGCGCTCGCCGAAGCCCAGGCCGTGGTGCAGGTGTTGAACAACGAGGCGCGTTTTGCTGACGACTTGCTGGCCCAACATGGCCAGCGCAGCAAGCCCGGGCCCGGCAGCAGCACAGCCGCCAAACCCGAACCCGGCAAAGGCAAGGCTGGGGTGCGCAGCAACGCCAGCCGCAGCATCCTGGGCAACACGGGGCCCAGTGTGCGCGGAACACGTTCCTTGCCGCGGGTAGGCCACGGCGATGCATCGGTCGTGGCGAGCAGCAAAGCCGACGATCTGGACGCCGAGATTCAACGCCTGCAGCTGCGTACCGACCAGTCACGAGCGGCCCTGGAACGTCGCCTGGCCCGCGGCACCTTGCTGCAAGCGCGCGGCGTATTGGCCGCTCTGCTGGGCCTGCCCATGCAGCAAGAACTGCAGGTGTTGGTAGACGAAAGCGGGCCCGAAGCCGGCCTGAACGAAACCGCTGTGGAACCGCTGCTGGAAGAAACACTGCGCGACCACCCGTCGTTGCGCGCAGCACGCGCGCGGTTGGGCGCTGCGGGCGCAGACCTGGACCTGGCACAGCGCAGCGCCGCACCGCGCGTGACGCTGCAGCATGCACAACGTGCAGGGCGCGATGTCTTGCGCAGCTACAGCCGAGAAGCAGCCGTGGGCGTGCAGCTGGAAGTGCCGCTGTTTGCCGGCTTTGCGCGCAAACACCGCGAGGCCCTGGCGCGCGCCCAGCTAGACGCCGCGCGGGCTGAACTGCGCAGCACAGAACAACAGGTGGCGCTGCAAACCTGGTCGGCCTACCAGTCCCTGCAAACCCAAGCGGTGGCCACGCGGCAAGCCACGAGCTACAAAAACGACGCCCAGGCACTGCTGGCGGCCGAAATGGCGTCCTACAAGGCCGACAACAGCGCTCTGACCGATCTGCTGGATGCCCATGCCACTGTCAGCGAAGCCACCCTGGCCCACTTGTCCTCCTTGACCGCGTGGCGACAGGCGCGCGTGCAGTTGGCTGCAGCGCTGGGCCGGCTGCACCAGACGTCAATCGGCGCGGCGGGCATGACACGCTGAAGACAGCAGCACCGGTCAGTGACCGCTTGACGCAGAGCGTGCAGGCGCCCATCCGATGTGTGTGTGCCGCCTGAACTAACAACCGGTTGCACATCGGAACCCCCACAGCTTGGGCATGGCAGCGAGTTGGATCAATGCCCACAGCGGGCCCATGGTTGGTGATCTGCCGGATGCGGTAAGGAAACCAACATGCCACCCCACGCCTCCCCCACTGTTTTTGAACAACACGAGTCGTCGGCCCGCGGTTATTGCCGCCGCTACAACACCTTGTTGACTCAGGCCCGGGGCAGCCGCATGCTGGGCGCCAACGGCACCAGCTACATCGACTTTCTGGGCGGCTGTGGTGCGCTGAACTACGGCCACAACGACCCCGACATGAGCGATGCGCTGGTGGCCCACATCCAGCGCGACGGCGTGGCCATGGGCTTTGACCTGCACACCGATGCCAGGCAGAATTTTCTGCAGCTGTTCTGCAGCAAGCTGCTGGCACCGCGCGGCCTGGACTACCGCGTGCAGTTCACCGGGCCCACGGGTGCCCATGCAGTGGAAGCCGCCATGAAGCTGGCACGCAAGGTTACCGGCCGCCAGAACATCGTGGCCTTCACCAACGGCTACCACGGCGTGTCGATGGGCGCGCTGGCGGCCACGGGCAGCCAATACAACCGACGCCGCACGGCCCAGCTGGGTGCGGCGCATGGCTGACACCGCGCAGCGTTTTGGTGAGCTCCTCATCGTGGACGATGTGCAGGCCGGCTGTGGCCGCACCGGCACTTTTTTCAGCTTCGAGGGCATGGGGGTCGAGCCCGATCTGGTGGTGCTGTCCAAGTCGATCTCGGGTTACGGCTTGCCGATGTCTTTGTTGCTGGTGCGACCAGACCGCGACCAGTGGAAACCGGCCGAACACCCCTTGAGCCCCAAAGACGAGGTGGTGAAAGTGCTGGCAGCCCTGAACACACCTGCCGATGTGCTCGATCAGGGCCTGGCCATCCTGCGCCAGCCGGTGGTGGATGCTGTGCGCCTGAACCCGGGTGCGCTGGCACCGGCCGGGGTGCTGCCTTTTGGCGAACAGCGCGCCGCGGCCTGAGGCCGCCCACTGCCACCGCCCACTGCAGCCGCCCCCCGCAGCCGCCCTTTCGAGTCAATTAACCACAGACCTTGCGTCGAAGCTCCGGCGGGCGTGGCTGCGCCCCTGCCCGTTTTGCACCCTGCCCCCATGCTGCATCCCAAAGATGCGGCCCATGCTGAAATCGGCATCGCGCTGCATGAAGCCGGTGTGTGGGTCACGGGCGGCGGGGTGGCTCAACCCCGCTTCAGGC
>JANNMQ010000383.1:0-21411 GCA_031398045.1 Rubrivivax sp. | reverse complement strand
GAAAGCAGGTCGCCAATGAACTGCGCTCGCAGGGTGCCGCAGAGGGCGAAAAGATCAGGGCTGATGCCGACCGCCAGCGCGAAGTGATCATCGCGGAGGCCTACCGCGATGCACAGAAAATCAAGGGAGAAGGTGATGCCAAGGCGTCGGCGCTGTACGCAGATTCATTTGGCAAAGACCCGCAGTTTGCGCAGTTCTATCGCAGCTTAGAAGCCTACCGCGCCAGCTTCCGCACCAAGAGCGACGTGATGGTGGTTGACCCCAACAGCGACTTTTTCCGCGCCATGCGCAGCTCGGGCAGCAAGTAGTCTTGTGTTTGTGTGCGCGCTGGCCTGTTGCTGCATTTAGGGCGCTGCTGCATCGCTTGGGTGGAAACGAGGGCACCTGGTGACTGAGCTCTGGCTGGGCGCCTTCGCGCTGATGCTGGTGGTTGAAGGCTTGTTGCCCTTGTTGAACCCTGCTGCCTGGCGGCGTGTATTCGAACGCGCCGTCCAGCTCAGCGACGGTCAAATTCGTTTTGTCGGACTGGGCAGCGTCATCCTGGGTTTGCTGCTCCTGATGTGGTGGTTGTGATGACAGCCGAGATACGCGCGTGCGGGAGGGCATCTTTCAGGGTGCATGGGCAGGTGGACCATTGAGGCTGGCAGACTGAACTTGGGGTGTCAGTGTGCAGTGGGTGCGGCCGGTACAATGCCACTTTTTACACCGGTGTCCTGCATGCGTTCAGCTTGGCTGTTGCCCGAGCACATTGCCGATGTGCTGCCCGCTCAGGCACGGCGTATCGAAGAGCTCAGGCGGGCACTGCTCGACCGCGCGCGCGGTCATGGCTTTGAACTGGTGATGCCCCCGTTGCTGGAGCACCTGGAATCACTGCTGTCGGGCACGGGGCGCGAACTGGACTTGAAGACCTTCAAGCTGGTCGACCAGCTCAGCGGCCGCATGCTGGGCTTGCGCGCCGACACCACGCCACAGGCCGCGCGCATCGATGCCCACCTGCTGAATCGCGAAGGCGTCACCCGCCTGTGTTACTGCGGGCCTGTGGTGCACACACGCCCCACCGGCCTGGCAGCCACGCGTGAACCGCTGCAGTTCGGCGCCGAGATTTTTGGGCATGCTGGGCTGGAAGCCGACCTTGAAGCCGCAGAACTGGCGCTGGCAGGGCTGCAGGCTGCTGTAGAAGGGCCCTTGCTGATTGATCTGGCTGACGCGCGTGTGCTGCGCGGCGTGTTGGCTGGGGTTCCGCTGGATGCAGGTCGCTTGCAAGACATCGTGCAGGCGCTGACCGAAAAAGACGCTTCCGCACTGGCTGCCCTGAGCAAAGGGGTGCCTTCACCGGCGCTTGAAGGTCTGCAGGCGCTGCTGCGTCTGTATGGGGGTGACGACGTGTTGGCCACTGCGCGAGAGGTGCTGCCACCCAGGCCGTTGGTGACCACGGCGCTGCAAGAGCTGCAGTGGCTGGCCACGCATTTGCGCAGCACTTTTGATGGCTTGCAGATTGGTTATGACCTGTCAGACATGAGCGGCTACGCCTACTACAGCGGGCTGCGTTTTGCGGTCTACGCACCAGGTAGCGTGGACGCACTGGCGCGAGGTGGGCGTTACGACGAAGTGGGTGCGGTTTTTGGCCGCAACCGCCCGGCGGTTGGCTTCAGCCTCGACGTGAAGTCATTGGCGTTGGTCGCGCGGCCCACGCCTGCGCCGCTGGCCATTCGTGCACCCTGGAGTGAAGAAGCCGAGCTGCGCAGCGTGGTGCGGCGGCTGCGTGATGCTGGCGAGATTGTGCTGTCGGTGTTGCCTGGTGATGGCGTGCCGGCACCAGCCTTTGAATGTGACCGTGAACTGGTGCGTCTGGGTGGGCGTTGGGTGCTGCAGTCGCTGCCCATCCACGCGGCCTAACACCGATAGTCAACCCCCAAAGCAGAAGGACTGACCGAACATGCAAGCAGCCGTACGGCGTGGCACAGGCCGCAACGTGGTCGTCGTGGGCACCCAATGGGGTGACGAGGGCAAGGGCAAGATCGTCGACTGGTTGACCGACCATGCACAAGGCGTGGTGCGTTTCCAGGGTGGCCACAACGCGGGCCACACACTGGTCATCAACGGCCGCAAGACGGCGCTGCAGCTCATCCCGTCAGGGGTGATGCGCGCTGGCGTGGCCTGCTACATCGGCAACGGTGTGGTGGTGGACCCGGCGCACATGCTGCAAGAGATTGCGCGCATCGAACAGCTGGGCATTGAGGTGCGGCAGCGTTTGTACCTGTCGGAATCCTGCCCGCTGATCCTTCCTTTGCATGGCGAGCTCGACCGCGCCCGAGAAGCCGCGCGTGAAAGCAGCGGCAGCGGCAAGATCGGCACCACCGGCAAGGGCATCGGCCCTGCATACGAAGACAAAGTGGCGCGACGTGCGCTGCGGGTGCAAGACCTGAAGCACCCAGCGCGCTTTGAAACCAAACTGCGCCATTTGGTTGAACTGCACAACGCGGAACTGACGACAGTGCTGGGTGCCTCCGCCCTGGCGCTACAGCCGATGCTGGACCATGCGCTGGCGGCGGCCGAGCATCTTCGCCCCATGATGGCCGACGTCGGGTACCGCCTGCATCAGGCGCACCAGGCAGGCGACAACCTGCTGTTTGAAGGTGCACAAGGCACGCTGCTTGACATCGACCACGGCACCTACCCGTTTGTGACCTCCAGCAACTGCGTGGCCGGCAATGCGGCGGCCGGTTCTGGTGTCGGCCCTGGCATGCTGCACTATGTGCTGGGCATCACCAAGGCTTACACCACCCGGGTGGGCAGTGGCCCGTTTCCCACCGAGCTCGACATCTCGCAACAGGGCTCCGTTGGGCACCATCTGTCCACCGTCGGCCAAGAGCGCGGCACGGTCACCGGGCGTGCGCGCCGCTGTGGCTGGCTGGATGCGGCTGCATTGAAACGCTCGATCATCATCAATGGTGTGTCGGGTCTGTGCATCACCAAGTTGGACGTGCTGGATGGCCTGCCCGAGATCAAAATTTGCACCGGCTACAAGTTGGGTTCAACGCTGGTTGATGTGCTGCCTTTGGACGCCGACGACATCGAGGCTTGCCAGCCGCAATACGAAATCTTGCCGGGCTGGGCAGAAACCACTGCAGGGCTTACCCACTGGGAACTGTTACCCGACAATGCCAAGCGCTATCTTGAACGCATGCAAGAACTGATAGGGGCTCCCATCGACATGGTGTCCACCGGGCCCGATCGCCTGCACACCATCCTGATACGCCACCCCTACAGGGCTTGAGGCACCTAGAACGGCCACTGAACCACCCTTGAGGAGACCCCACGCATGCTGACTGACGACGGCAAACACCTGTACGTTTCCTGGGACGAATACCACTTGCTCATCGAGAAGCTGGCCCTGAAAGTGGCGCACTCAGGTTGGGAGTTTGACCAAATCCTCTGCCTGGCCCGCGGGGGCATGCGGCCGGGTGACGTCTTGTCGAGGGTGTTTGACAAGCCACTGGCCATCATGTCCACCAGTTCTTACCGCGCCGAGGCCGGCACCATCCAGGGGCGGCTGGACATGGCCAAATACATCACCATGCCCAAGGGCGAGCTGGCAGGGCGTGTGCTGCTGGTGGATGACCTGGCTGATACCGGCCATACCTTGCGAGCCGTGGTGGACAGGCTGCGTGGTATGCCGGCTATACGAGAACTGCGTGCGGCCGTCATCTGGGTGAAGGGCGTGTCAACCTACGTGCCCGACTACCATGTTGAGTCGTTACCCACGAGTCCGTGGATACACCAACCCTTCGAAGAATACGACGGGTTGCGTCCTGACGGCTTGGCCAAGAAGTTTGCTGTCTAGCGCGTTGTCCAGTGGTGCAAGCCGGCGCCCGTTGGGTGCGTCGAGGTGCTCAATCCTGTCTGGCCTGTACGGTGCATCCGGGCCTCATGGCCCGGCGTTTTAGGGCTCCAGGGCTGTGACCGTATGTTCACCGGCCGATTTCACAGGGGGGCTGTACCCTGCACCAGAACACGCAGCTCCCCATCGACGGCCGGTCTGCACGTCACTGCATTCAACCGTCCCCACAACTGCAGCTACAAAAAAAATAGCCGACACTTTCGTGCCGGCCATCTATTCGCAATCTTGTCTTTTAGCCAGTTTCCGAACATCCACGTCCAGTGTCGCTGGTGCCCAGGAGAGGACTCGAACCTCCACGCCGTTAAGCGCTAGTACCTGAAACTAGTGCGTCTACCAATTCCGCCACCTGGGCAAGGTGTTGAATTTAATCAGAACCCGAGATCATATCATTAAAATTAAAAGCTTCCTCACCGAATCCAGCGCAGCCGCCAGCGCAAGCGCAGCCTTGTTGTCAGAAATCGAGGGCACGGTCGACGGCCACCGCGACGGCCACGGCTTTGTGGTGCCTGACACTGCCGGCCAGGCCTGGATATATTTGCCTGAACAGGAAATGCGCAGCGTGTTGCACCGAGACCGCGTGCGCGTACGGGTGCAGCGCATCGACCGCAAGGGCCGCCCTGAGGGCCGCGTGCTCGACATCATCGAGCGCAGCAAGTCGCCCATTATCGGCCGGCTGCTGTTGGAGGGCGGGCATTGGGTGGTGGCGCCTGAAGACAGCCGCTATGGCCAGGACATCTTGATCCCCAGAAATGCCACCGCCAGCGCGGCAGCAGGGCAGGTGGTGGTCGTTGAACTCACCGAGCCGCCGTCGTTGCACACACAGCCTGCAGGTCGTGTGGCCGAAGTACTGGGTGAGATTGACGACGCAGGCATGGAAATCGAAATTGCGGTGCGCAAATACGAAGTACCGCATGAGTTTTCGCCTGCAGCCCTGGCGCAAGCCGCGGCGCTACCCGAGAAACTGCGCACCACCGATCGCAAACACCGTGTGGACCTGCGCGACGTGCCCTTGGTCACCATTGACGGTGAAGACGCACGTGATTTTGACGACGCGGTGTACTGCGAGCCCTTTGCCAACGGCCGCGGCAAAGCAGCCTTGAAGGGTTGGCGACTGATCGTTGCCATTGCTGACGTCAGCCACTACGTGAAACCTGACGAAGCGCTGGACGAAGACGCTTATGAACGCGCCACATCGGTTTACTTTCCGCGGCGAGTGATTCCCATGTTGCCGGAGAAGCTGTCCAACGGCCTGTGTTCATTGGTGCCGGACGTGGAGCGTCTGGCCATGGTGTGTGACATGCTGGTGCTTGAAAACGGCGTCATTGAGGCCTACCAGTTTTATCCGGCCGTCATCAACTCCCACGCACGGCTGACCTACACCGAAGTGGCTGCAGTGTTGACCAACACCCGCGGCCCCGAGGCGCGCCAGCGGGCCGACCTGGTGCCTCACCTGCTGCATCTGCACGAAGCCTACCGGGCCTTGCTCAAGCAGCGGGTGCAGCGCGGTGCGATCGATTTTGAGACCACCGAAACGCAGATCATCTGTGACGATGCCGGCCGCATCGAACGCATCGTTGCGCGCACACGAACCGAGGCGCATCGCCTGATCGAAGAAGCCATGCTGGCGGCCAATGTGTGCGCAGCAGAATTCATCGCTGAGGCCAACCACACCAGCTTGTACCGTGTGCACGAAGGCCCCACACCTGAAAAGCGTTTGGCTCTGCAGGCGCAACTGCGTGCCTTGGGGGTGGGTGTGCAGCTCAGTGACGACCCGACGCCTTCTGAGATGCAGGCCATAGCCAAAGCCACCCAGGACCGGCCCGATGCCGCACAGGTGCACGCCATGTTGCTGCGTTCGATGCAGCAAGCCATTTACACGGCAAAAAACAGCGGTCACTTTGGCCTGGCTTACGCGGCCTACACCCACTTCACCAGCCCCATCAGGCGCTATCCCGACCTGATGGTGCACCGGGTGATCAAAGCGGTGCTGGCCGGCAAGCGCTACCACCTGGTGGCCAATGCCAAAACGCGCAGCTTGCAGCCCAAGCGGGGTGCCCGGCCCTCGACGCCGTCGGCCAAGCCGCTGACAGCAGAAATGACGCTGTGGGAAGCCGCGGGCGGCCATTGCAGCGCCAATGAGCGCCGCGCTGATGAAGCCAGCAAAGACGTGCAGGCGTGGCTGAAATGCCGCTACATGCGTGAGCACCTGGGTGAGGAGTTTGCCGGCACGGTCAGCAGTGTGGCGGGCTTTGGTTTGTTCGTCACTCTGGACGCGATGTATGTCGAGGGCCTGGTGCACATCACCGAACTGGGTGGTGAGTACTACCGGTTTGATGAAGCCCGGCAAGAGCTGCGCGGCGAACGCACGGGCATTCGGTACGCCGTGGGTACCCGCGTGCAGGTGCAGGTCAGTCGCGTGGATCTGGATGGACGCAAGATCGACTTTCGCCTGGTGCAGGAAGCTTCAACGCTGGTGGCGCCCGGCGCGCATCGTGTTTCGGGTCGCGTGGCTGCAGGCCGGCAAACGCCGGCTACCGCTGAACTCGAACGTGTGCGAGATGCCGATCGTTTGCAGAAATCGGCCTTGCGCGGCGCGCGCGCCACACCCCGGGCTGCACGAGTCCCTGACGCGGGCGGCCGCGGTGCCGCTGGCGCACAAGGTGCAACGGGCGCGGCGGGTGACAGGCGAGCGCGCAAACCGGGCCCGCAACGTTCAGCGCCGAGGGCCCGCACTCGTCGCTGAGGTTGTTTGATAACGGCAGAACTTGCCGGTGTTGGCAACTTCCTTTTGGAGGGCAACGGGACGCTTTTCAGCGTCCCGCAGCCAGTGCCTCGATGAGTTGACTGGCGCGCAGCGGTAAGCCCAACGGCGCACCCGCAAAGTTGTCGGCGGCATGACCGTGTTCCCATGCCGCATCCGCTGCTGTCACTTGGGAGCTTGCTTGAGGCTGCTGCGCCCAGCAGCCCGCCAGCCAACCGGCCAGTACATCGCCGGTGCCGGGGCCGGCCAGGGCTGCATTGCCGGTTGGATTGAGCAAGGGGGTTTGGTCGGGTGCCGCCACGACAGAACCCGAACCTTTCAACAGCACCGTGCACCGCATCGCATCAGCCAGGCCTTGGGCGGCACCCAGGCGGTCGTTTTGAACTTGTGCCGCTGTCAAGCCCAGCAACCGTGCGGCTTCCAGCGGGTGAGGGGTCAGCACGGTTGGCAAGGCCCGCCCAGCCCGCGAACGCAGCTGCAGGGCCAGCCCGGCATCGTGCGCCACGGCGTTCAAGGCGTCGGCGTCCAGTACCAGGCGCGCAGCATGTGCCAGCAGAGGCGGCAGGGCAGCTGCCACCTGCATGCCACCGCCGCAGCCGCAGACCACGGTGTGCCGGGACAGCAGCGCAGGCCCTGACTGCCACCAGCGTGGCCGCTGCATCAGTTCGGGGTGCAGCAGATCGGGCGTCTGCGCCTCATCCGTGAGCAGGCTGACAACGATGCGCCCGGCGCCAGCGGCCAGCGCAGCGCGTGCAGTCAACCAGGCCGCGCCGGTCATGCCTGCGGCACCGGCCACCACCGCCACGTCGCCGTGGCTGCCTTTGTGCGACCCGTGCTGCCGCGCCAGACGCGGGGTGGGACCATGCAGCACGGCGCTGGGTTCACCAGCATCAATCCCCAGGGTGTCGAGCCATACGCTACCGGCCTGGTCGCGACCCTGGGCGGTGAACAGGCCGGGTTTCAAGGTCAGCAGTGAAAGCGTGGCATCGGCCCGCACCACGCTGGCGCCCCAACAAGCCCCCGTGTCCACATTCAGGCCCGAAGGCACATCCACCGCCAACACACAAGCAGCACTGGCGTTGATGTGCGCAATGGCCTGCGCAAGGGCGCCCTGGGGTGCGCGCGTGGTGCCCATGCCCAGCAGCGCGTCGATGATCAGCCCAGGGCGGTGGGTCAAACTGGCGCTGGGGGCGATGCCCGCTTGAATGTCGACACCCGCCTCTTGAGCCTGCTGCAGCGCCCAGGCGGCGTCGGCAGGACGCGTCTGCGCATCGCCCAGCAGGCTGACCAGGACGCGCCAGCCTGCACGGTGCAGGTGCAATGCTGCCACCAGCCCATCACCACCGTTGTTGCCCGGGCCCGCCACCACCCAGACACTTTGTGCATGGGGAGCGAGTGCCACGGCCAGGCGTGCCACTGCCAGGCCCGCCCTGGCCATCAAGGCATGCGGGCTGTCTTGCCGCACCAAGGCCGCTGCTTCGGCCGCGCTGCTGCGCACCCGGTTGTGCAGGGGCCAGCACCGTGTGGGCAGACCAATCAGCTGGGGGCCATGTTCAGGCTGCATAAACAGCATTGTGCCGAGCTGTTGAGCAACCACCCCAGACGACATCAACGGGGCAGCTGCAGCGGCTTCGTTTCGGTGGTTGCCGAGCAGGGGCTTCGCAGTGCCTGAACACAACGCCCGGGCGCCGCTCAGGTCTGCAGCCGTTGTCGGGTCAAACGAGCCAGGTCCAGCGGCGGCGGCCGGCCACTGACGCATTCGGCCAGCACACGCGCACTGCCGCAGGCCAAAGCCCAACCGCTGGAGCCATGACCCAGGTTGAGCCACACGCCTGGTGCGCCGCTTTCGCCCAACACGGGCGGTCCGTCGGGCAGCATCGGGCGTGCGCCTTTCCAATGTTGTGCATCGGCTTGCTGCATCGCGCCTGGGAACCATTCATCCAGCACACGGTACAGCGTGCGCAACGGGGCGGCGCCCAGGTGGCTGAGCTGGCCGCCCAATTCGGCGCTTCCGGCTACCCGCACGCGGCGGCCCAGGCGTGAAATGGCGACCTTGTAACGTTCATCCATCAAGGCAGACCGTGGCCCCAGCGGTTGTTCGTGGGGCGGTGCGCGCAAGGGCGCCGTCACCGAGTAGCCGTATACCGGTGCCAAGGGCAGTTTCACACCCACCGATCGCAACACTTCGTTGGCTTGCACACCGGCGCACACCACCACCGCGTTAAAGGCACGGGTGGTGCCGTCTTGGAACTGCAGCAGGGGCTGGCGCCCGGCGACCAAGCCGCGCACGGGGGTGTCAAATACAAACTGGGCGCCGAGATCTTGCGACTGCTGCCGCAGCAGATAAGTGAAGTGGCGGCAGTTGCCCACCCCATCCTGGGGCAGATGGATGGCCGCATGCAGCGCAGCTTGTGGATTCAGCCCAGGTTCCAGCTTGCGCGCCTGCTCAGCGTCAACAAGCTCGTGGGTCACGTTGAGATCACGCAGCAGAGCCAGGCCACTGCGCGCTGCTTCCAACGCTGCAGCGTCGCGCAACAGCACCATGTAACCGCTGGCCTGTTCGTACTCCAGGCCCAGGTTGTGGGTCAGCTCCAGCAGCCTTTGGCGGCTGAAGTGCGCAAGCCGTTGCATGGCGCTGCGGTTGGCCAGGTGGGTTTGCAGCTGGCACGCCCGCCACCAGCGCCACATCCAACCCAGATGTCCCAAGGCGTTGACTCCTGCCAGCCGCACCGGCGCATGGCGGCGCAGCAGTTGACTCAGCACTTTCCAGGGCATGCCCGGCGCGGCCCAGGGCGTGACGTAGCCCGGGGCCACCACCCCTGCGTTGGCATAGCTGGTCTCTGCAGCGACACTGCCGCGGCGCTCGAAAACGGTGGTTTCATGCCCTGCAGCGGACAATTCATAGGCGCAGGTAACGCCCACCACGCCGGCGCCTATGACGGCTACGCGCACGGGCAGCTTGTTATCGGGTGGCGCTGCGCCTGGCCAAGCGGGTGCATGGTGCCTGCGCAACGGGTGCGCTGTACACCGCACCGAACGGCGCGGCATGCATCGAAGGTGCACGGCTGTCGTGCTACTATCATTGGGTTTGTCTGAGTGTGTTCTTTTGGGAATGCCAGCCGTGCGGCCTATTTTGATGTTTGGGGCAGTCGCTGCGCTGGTGGCCGATCAGGGCTTCCATTCAGATAAATCACCCGAGACTGTGAATTCAGGCTCGGCAATCGCGAACCCGACCGAACCAAGGTGTCGCTGTGCAACCCCGTGATCGTCCTCAAGCAGGGCGTCACCGTGCAGCGATAAAGCGGCGGGATTCTAGAACCAACCTTCGGAGTACCTATGACTGTATCCATGCGTGAAATGCTGGAAGCCGGCGTCCATTTTGGCCACCAAACCCGCTTCTGGAACCCCAAGATGGCACCGTATATCTACGGTCACCGCAACAAGATTCACATCATCAACCTCGAAAAGACGCAGCCGCTGTTCGAGGATGCGATGAAGTTCATTCGCCAGCTCTCATCCAAGCGCGGCAACATCCTGATGATTGGCACCAAGCGGCAGGCGCGCGAAGTTATTGCGCTGGAAGCTCAGCGCTGTGGCATGCCCTACGTCGACCAGCGCTGGCTGGGCGGCATGATGACCAATTTCAAGACCGTCAAGGGTTCGCTCAAGAAGCTGAAGGACATGCAGGCCACGAAGGAAAGTGGCACTGACGCCATGATCAAAAAAGAGGCGCTGCTGTTTGACCGCGATCTGGCCAAGCTGGAAAAAGACATCGGCGGCATCCAGGACATGGCTGCGCTGCCCGATGCGATGTTTGTCATCGACGTCGGGTACCACAAGATTGCCGTGGCCGAAGCCAAGAAACTGGGCATACCCGTCATCGGCATCGTGGACACCAACCATTCCCCGATCGGCATCGACTACGTCATTCCTGGCAACGACGACTCGGCCAAGGCTGTGGCACTGTACGCAAAGGCTGTTGCTGATGCGGTTCTGGAAGGCAAAGCCAATTCGACGAACGAAGTCGTGCAAGCGGTATCGGGCAACGACGAATTCGTCGAAGTCAGCGCCGACGCTTGACCGTTTGGTTCGTTCGGGCCCGCGCAGGCTGGTGGGTCTGCGCGGGCCTTCTTGATGCCGACCGGCGGCGCTGCGCAAGTTCTGGGCCTGGAACAAAGCCGCAGTGACATCCCGATGGCGTTGACCGCTGCGCAAACCATACCGTGCTTGCCTGCGGCGAGCCTGCCCTATCTGTTTCCTTTGAAGGAGAAATCTGATGCCCGCAATCACTGCAAGCATGGTCGCCGAGCTGCGCGCCAAGACCGACGCCCCGATGATGGAGTGCAAAAAAGCGCTCACCGAAGCCGAAGGCGACCCCAATCGCGCTGAAGAAATCTTGCGCGTCAAGCTGGGCAACAAGGCCAGCAAGGCTGCAGCGCGCATCACTGCAGAGGGTGTGGTCGCTGCCGTGGTGTCGGGCTCTACCGGTGCGTTGGTTGAAATCAACTGCGAAACCGACTTTGTGTCGAAGAACGACTCGTTCTTGGCCTTCACGCAAGCCTGTGCGCAGCTGGTGGTTCAGCACAACCCGGCCGATGTGGCGGCGTTGTCTGCACTGCCACACGCGCAAGACGGTTTTGGCCCGACGCTGGAAGACGTGCGCAAAGGCCTGATCGGCAAGATCGGCGAGAACCTGTCCATTCGCCGCTTCAAACGCTATGCAGGCGGTGGCCAGCTGGCCCACTACCTGCACGGCACACGCATTGGCGTGTTGGTGCAGTTCACAGGCGATGAAGTTGCTGCCAAGGATGTGGCCATGCATGTGGCAGCCATGAAGCCCGTTTCTTTGGCAGCCAGCGAGGTGCCAGCCGAGTTGATCGAGCGTGAACGCCGAGTGGCAGCTGAAAAAGCGGCGGAAGACGCTGCTGCGGCTTTGGCAGCTGGCAAGCCAGCGCAGTCGCCCGAAATCGTGGCCAGGCGGGTGGATGGCTCGGTACAGAAATACCTGAAAGAGGTGTCGCTGCTGAACCAAACCTTCGTCAAGAACGACAAGCAGACCGTGGAACAGATGCTGAAGGAAAAGGCCACGCAGGTGGCGGCCTTCACGCTGTACGTGGTGGGTGAAGGCATCGAGAAGAAAGTGGACGACTTTGCGGCTGAAGTGGCGGCGCAGGTGGCAGCAGCCAAGGCTGGTTAAGGCCGTTTGTAGCGTGGCTTGCGTGGCCTGCGATGGCCCGCAAAAGCGTGAGGATGTAGCGGCAGCCCCGGCGGTTGGTTGCTCGGGCCTGGTGGCCGGGTGCGCTGCAGCCACCGCCTTACACTGCAGTTTTTCTTTCTGGAGTTGATTCGATGCCCGCGTACAAGCGCATCTTGCTGAAGTTGTCTGGCGAAGCCCTGATGGGTGATGACGCCTACGGCATCAATCGCTCCACCATCGTGCGCATGGTGCGCGAAGTACAAGACGTTACCCGCCTGGGCTGCGAGGTGGCGGTGGTTATCGGCGGCGGCAATATCTTTCGCGGTGTGGCGGGGGGTGCGGTGGGTATGGACCGTGCCACGGCCGACTACATGGGCATGCTGGCCACGGTCATGAACGCCTTGGCGCTGGCCGACACCATGCGCCAAGAAGGCATGACCGCGCGGGTGATGTCAGCCATCAGTATCGAACAGGTGGTTGAACCCTATGTGCGGCCCAAGGCTCTGCAGTACTTGGAAGAGGGCAAAGTGGTGGTGTTTGCAGCCGGTACCGGCAACCCGTTTTTCACCACAGACACCGCTGCGGCGCTGCGTGGCGCCGAGATTGGCGCCCAAATCGTGCTCAAGGCCACCAAGGTGGACGGCGTTTACAGCGCCGACCCGCGCAAAGATGCAACCGCCACGCGTTACTCCACGATCAGCTTTGACGAGGCGATTGCAAAGAACCTGCAGGTCATGGACGCCACCGCCTTTGCGTTGTGCCGCGACCAGAAACTGCCCATCAAGGTGTTCAGCATCTTCAAGGCCGGCGCACTGCAGCGGGTAGTGCGCGGCGAAGACGAAGGCACTTTGGTGCACGTCTAAAAGGGGCCCTGTGATGACACTTGCCGACATCAAAAAAACCGCAGAGCAGAAGATGGCCAAGTCCGTCGAAGCCTTCAAGGGTGAACTGCAAAAAATTCGCACCGGTCGTGCCCACCCGGGCATCTTGGACCAGGTGCAGGTGGACTACTACGGGCAGCTCTTGCCCATCAGCCAGGTGGCCAACGTAACGCTGCTGGATGCGCGCACGATCAGCGTGCAGCCCTGGGAAAAGGGCATGGCTGCGAAGATTGAACGCGCCATCCGTGAGTCCGAGTTGGGCTTGAACCCCTCATCGCAGGGTGAACTGCTGCGCGTGCCGATGCCGGCATTGACTGAAGAACGCCGCAAAGAACTCACGAAGGTGGTGCGCCACGCCGGTGAAGAAGCCAAGATAGCCGTGCGTTCGGTGCGTCGTGAGGGCAACGAGCATCTTAAAAAATTGCTCAAAGACAAAGAAGCTTCAGAAGACGACGAGCGCCGCACACAGGACGAGGTGCAGCGCCTCACCGACCGCACCATCTCTGAGATCGATCGCCTGGTGCAGGCCAAAGAAGCGGAAGTCATGGCCGTATGACGGACCTGCGGACCGTATGGGGTGGCTCACACCGCCGCCTGGGCCTGGGCCTTTGGGTTGCGGGCTTGTGCAAGGTCATTGGCTGCACTGCATGACCAGATCTGCCGCCCAGTTGTTGCCAGTTGCGGCACCCGTCGAAGCCGACGTTGCACGTGCCGCGGTGCAAGTGCCCCGGCATGTGGCCGTGGTGATGGACGGCAACGGCCGCTGGGCGCGCCGACGTTACATGCCCCGGTTTTTCGGGCACAAACAAGGCGTTGATGCACTGGTGCGTGCAGTGAATGCGTTTGCCGACCGTGGTGTTGAGTTCCTGACCGTGTTTGCGTTTTCGTCAGAGAACTGGAAACGCCCCAGCGAAGAAGTGACCGGCCTGATGAGCCTGGTGTTGGTGGCGGTTTCCAAGTACTTGACGAAGCTGGCCGACGAAGGGGTGCGCATCCGCATCGTGGGCGACCGCTCTGCAGTGTCAGACAAATTGCGCCGTGCCTGGGAACAGGCTGAAAACCTTACCAGCCACAACACCCGCATCACTTTGGCCGTGGCGTTCAACTATGGCGGGCGATGGGACGTGGTGCAAGCCTGCCGGCAGGCCCTTGCCCGCGGCCTGAAAGCTGAAGAACTGGATGAAGCTTGGCTGTCCAGCCACATGGCGTTGTCTTTTGCTCCCGACCCCGACCTTTTCATCCGTACCGGCGGCGAAATGCGCATCAGCAATTTTTTGCTTTGGCAGGCGGCGTACTCCGAACTGTTTTTTACTGACTGCCTGTGGCCCGATTTTGGCGAAGCTGAAATAGATGCTGCATTGAATGCTTTTGCCCAGCGTGACCGCCGCTTTGGTGGCCTGCAGCCTGGCGTGGCCGCCGCCGAGTCGCCCTGAGCACTGATGCTGCGCCAGCGTGTTATCACCGCGCTTGTGCTGGTTGCGCTGTTGCTGGCAGCACTTACAGCACAAAGCCCCTGGCCGTTTGCCTTGCTTACCCTGGCTCTGATGGCGGCCGGCGGCTGGGAATGGGCGCATTTGAATCAAGCGCCTCCGGGCCTGGATTGGCTGTTTGCCGCTGTGGTCGTGCTTGCGGGGGCTGCTGCGCTGGCCGCAGGCTGGACCCACGACGTGGGCCCGCAACTGTGGTGGGCCGGGTTGCTGTTGTGGGTGCTGGGCGGCGCGCTCACTTTGCGCCGTGGCCCTCAAGGTTGGCCCGGCGTGGCGCGGCCGCTGCGCTGGGTGCTGGGTGTGGGGGCCATCTGGTTGGCCTGGCTGGCGGTTGCTCATGCGCGCACCATCGGCATCAACTTGTTGCTTTCGGTGCTGTGTTTGGTCTGGATGGCTGATGTGGCGGCCTACTTTGGCGGTCGCGCCTGGGGCAAGGCCAAACTGGCGCCCTCCATCAGCCCGGGCAAGAGCTGGGCCGGCGTGTGGTCGGGCATGGCAGGTGTGCAGTTGCTGGCCTTGTTCTGGATCTGGCTGGACAGTCGTTATGGCTTTGATGGCGCCAGCTTCTACACACGACTGTTCACGCATCTGGGCGCCGTGGGCATGGTGGTGGCTTTGGCGTTGATGAGTGCACTGAGTGTGGTTGGCGACCTGGTGGAGTCACTGGTCAAGCGCGCTGCCGGCGCCAAGGACAGCAGCCAGTTGTTGCCAGGTCATGGCGGCGTGCTGGACCGCGTGGACGCGCTGTTGCCCACCTTGCCTGCAGCGATGGCCTTGGTGGCCTGGGGCGCCCGGTGAAACCCAACATGCCATCAACGCTGCCACCCGAACCTGATTTCGGCCCCACCAGCCGCCAAAGACTGGCGATCCTGGGTTCCACTGGGTCCATCGGTGTCAGCACCCTGGACGTGGTGGCTCAACACCCTGAGCGTTTCGAAGTGGTGGGCCTCAGTGCCCATCAGCAGGTGGACTTGCTGCTCGACCAATGCCGGCGCTTCAAGCCCCGCGTGGTGGTGTTGGCCACTGAAGCGGCTGCCCGGCGCATGCGCGAACTGCTGGCGGCAGCAGGGCTGCAAATTGAAGTTCAAACGGGTGCCCAGGCCTTGTGTGAACTGGCCGCAGCACCCGATGTGGACAGCGTGATGGCCGCCATCGTGGGTGCGGTAGGGCTGCCTTCATGCATGGCAGCGGCACGTGCTGGAAAGCGGCTGCTGCTGGCCAACAAAGAGGCGCTGGTGGTGGGGGGCGCGCTCTTCATGCAGGCGGTGGCCGAAGGTAGTGCCACCTTGTTGCCTATCGATAGCGAGCATTCCGCCATCTTCCAATGCCTGCCCGAGGACCCTGGGGTCTGGGCGCAGCGCATCGACCACATTTTGCTGACCGCCAGTGGTGGGCCCTTTCGCGACCGCGAGCATGCCAGTCTGCAAGCGGTGACGCCCGAACAAGCCGTTGCGCACCCCAACTGGACCATGGGCCGCAAGATATCGGTGGACTCGGCCACCATGATGAACAAAGCGCTTGAAGTGATCGAAGCGCGTTGGCTGTTCGGTCTGCAGCCCGAAAACATTCGGGTGGTCATTCACCCACAGAGCGTCATTCATTCGATGGTGGTGTGCCGGGATGGATCGGTGTTGGCCCAGCTGGGCACGCCCGACATGAAAGGCCCGATTGCTTATGGCCTGTCGTTTCCCGAGCGCATTGACGCCGGTGCCGCAAGGCTGGACTTTTCGCAGCTAAAGGCGCTGACCTTTGAAGAGCCCGACGCACGGCGGTTTCCAGGTTTGTTCCTGGCCTGGGACGCGCTGCGTGCACCCACAGGCACCACCGCCATCCTCAATGCAGCCAACGAAGAGGCGGTGGCTGCGTTTTTAGCGGGAACCATAAGCTTCACTTCGATTCATACCACCAATGCGCGCACGCTGGACCAGTTGCAACCCGCGCTCGGCGAGCACCACCGCCTGGAAGATTTGCTGGAGCTGGACCAGCGCTCGCGCGCCGTGGCCCGACGTTTGATGAAGTCCCTGTGATGCGGGGCCGAGATGACCACGTGCACAAGATGCACGACGTGCGCTGTCTGCACCGATTCCCCATGAGGCCCTGAAGCCGTGATCAGTACCGTCCTTGCATTTCTCCTCACGCTGGGCATCCTGGTGGTCATCCACGAGTATGGCCACTACCGCGTGGCCGTGGCCTGTGGTGTCAAGGTACTGCGCTTTTCAGTGGGTTTTGGTCGTGTGCTGTGGCGCCGCCAGGCTACGCCGCAGAGCACTGAATTTGTGTTGTGTGCCTTGCCACTGGGTGGTTATGTGCGCATGCTCGACGAACGTGAAGGCGGCGTGGCGCCCGAAGAGCTTTCAAAGGCTTTCAACCGCAAAACACTGTGGCAGCGCACGGCCATTGTTTCCGCCGGCCCGCTGGCCAACTTGCTGTTGGCGGTGGTGTTGTTTGCGGCTGCGCATTGGATAGGTGTTGACGAACCCAAAGCGTTGCTGGCACCGCCGGCTGTGGGCTCCATCGCTGAACGTGCCGGCCTGCGTGCCGGTGACTGGGTGCGGGCCAGTTCAACTGACGGGCAAACCTGGACCGAGCTGCGTTCGGTGGCCGACTTTCGCTGGCAGCTGACACAAGCCGCGATGCAATCGGCGCGGTTGCAACTGCAGCTCAGTGGCGCTGATGGACGCAGCCCCCGCACCGTCATGCTCGATTTAAGCGGCGTTGAAGCGCGCGAAGTCGACGCTGGATTCGTCAAGAAATCCGGCCTGTCGGGATTGGCCAGTGAGCCCGTCTTGTCGGACGTTAAACCGGGCGGCCCCGCCGACCTGGCGGGCCTGCGCAGCGGCGACCGGGTGCTGCGCATCGACGATCGGCCCGTGGTTGACGCCGCCGACATCGTGGCACTGGTGCGGGCCGCTGTGGTTGATGGCAAGGCACGGAGCATGCAATGGCAGCTTGAGCGGGCAGGACGCGCGATCACCCTGCCAGTCACGCCGCGCGTGGTGCAAGACGGAGGGCAGACCTTCGGGCGCATTGATGCCCGTCCCGGGCAGCCACCGGTGATGGTGTCGGTGCAACTGGGGCCCTGGGACGGCCTGGTTCGTGGCTTCGAACGCACCTGGGACATTTCGGTGCTGACGTTGAAGATGATCGGCCGCATGCTCATCGGCGAAGCATCCATCAAGAACCTCAGCGGGCCGCTGACCATTGCCGACTACGCCGGGCAATCGGTGCAGCAGGGCCTGCCTTACTACCTGGGTTTCCTGGCGCTGGTGAGTGTCAGCCTGGGTGTGCTGAACCTGCTGCCGCTGCCGATGCTCGATGGCGGGCACCTGATGTATTACATTTTCGAGGGCATCACGGGCCGCCCAGTCTCTGAACTGTGGCTGGCCCGGCTTCAGCGCGGCGGCATTGCTGTGCTGCTGATGATGATGTCCGTAGCCCTCTTCAACGACGTGACCCGCCTGTTGGGTCTTCACTGACACCCATGTTCTTTGCCTCTTCGCCAGGGCAGCTGCGCCCTGCCACAGCCTACGTGGTTGCAGCCGGGGTTGCAGCCGTGATGGGCACGGTGGCTTTGCCGGCGCTGGCCGTGCAGCCTTTTGTTATCAAGGACATCCGCGTCGAAGGGCTGCAACGCACAGACCCCGGCACCGTCTTTGCCGCTTTGCCGTTTCGCATCGGCGACACCTACACCGACGACAAAGCCGCGGCGGCTTTGCGTGCGCTGTTTGCAACCGGCCTGTTCAAGGACGTGCGCATCGAAATCGACGGCGCCGTACCAGTGGTCATTGTTGAAGAGCGCGGCATCATCGCCTCGGTCAGCTTTGTCGGCTTGAAAGAGTTTGACAAAGAGCCGCTGACCAAGTCTTTGCGCGACGCCGGTATTGGCGAGGGTTTGCCCTTTGACCGTGCGCTGATCGACCGCGCTGAACAGGAAATCAAGCGCCAGTACCTGGGCCGCAGCCTGTATGGCGCCGAGGTCGTGACCACCGTCACGCCGCTGGAACGCAACCGGGTCAACGTCACTTTCACGATGACCGAAGGTGACGCGGCACGCATCAGCGACATCCGCATCGCGGGCAACTCGGTGTTCAGCACCTCCCAGTTGCTGGAACTGTTTGAATTGACTCCCAGTGGGTGGTTCACCTGGTACAGCAAGTCTGACCGTTATTCGCGCAGCAAGCTCAATGCCGACCTGGAAAAGTTGCGCGCCTTCTACGTCAACCGGGGCTATCTCGAATTTGCCATTGAGTCCACCCAGGTGACCATCTCGCCTGACAAGCAGTCGATTTCGGTGGCCATCTCGGTGAAAGAAGGCCAGCCCTACACCGTGACAGCGGTGCGCCTGGAAGGCGACTACCTGGGCAAGGAAGAAGAGTTTCGCAGCCTGGTATTGCTGCGCCCTGGGCAACCTTACCGTGGCGACGCGGTGACTGAAACCTCGCGCCGTTTTCAGGACCGCTTTGGCCTCTATGGCTACGCCTTTGCACGCGTGGAGCCGAGGCCCGAAATTGACCGCGCCACTGGCCAAGTTGCCGTGGTGTTTGCAGCCGAGCCACAGCGCCGCGTTTACGTGCGCCGCATCGACGTGGCCGGCAACACACGCACCAGGGACGAAGTCATCCGGCGTGAATTTCGCCAGCTTGAGTCGGCCTGGTACGACGGTGGCCTGATCAAGCTGTCCAAAGAACGTGTGGACCGGCTGGGATACTTCAAAGACGTCGAGGTTGAAACCAGCGAAGTGGCCGGCGCGCCCGACCAGGTGGATCTGGTGGTCACGGTGACCGAAAAGCCCACCGGTAACTTGCAGATTGGCGCCGGTTACTCCAATGCCGAGAAGCTGACCTTCAACGCGGCCATCAAGCAAGACAACGCTTTTGGTTCAGGCAAAAGCCTGGGTGTGGAAGTCAACACCAGCAAGTACCAGCGCACGTTGGTGGTGGGCACTGTCGACCCCTACTGGACGGTGGACGGTATCTCGTTGTCACTGGATGCCTTCTACCGCACCAGCCGGCCCGTCAACTTCCTGGGGGACAGCTACGAGCTGCGCACTCCAGGGGCCAAGGCCGTATTTGGCGTGCCGTTTTCAGAGTACGACACGGTCTTCATGGGTTTGGGTTGGGAACGTACCGAACTGGGCACATCATCGGGTTTGCCGCTGGCCTGGCAAAACTACCGCGTGCTGTACGGCGGCAAGACCGATGCTTTTGCTTTGACCGTGGGCTGGGCCCGCGACGGCCGCGACAGCCTGTTGGTGCCCAGTGCGGGCCGCTACCAACGTGCACTGTTCGAATGGAGCTTTGCCGGCGAAGTGAAGTATCTGAAGACCAACTTGCAGTATCAGGAGTACTGGCCGCTGCCGCTGCGCATGACGCTGGGCATCAATGGCGAAATCGCCTTGGGCAAAGGCTTGGGCGGCAACCCCTACCCAGTCTTCAAATTCTTCAGCGGCGGTGGCTTGGGTACCGTTCGCGCCTTTGAGCAGG
Source organism: Rubrivivax sp. (assembly GCA_031398045.1). Taxonomy (GTDB): domain Bacteria; phylum Pseudomonadota; class Gammaproteobacteria; order Burkholderiales; family Burkholderiaceae_C; genus Rubrivivax. Next base: position 1,701 of record JANNMQ010000383.1, on the reverse strand, counting down.
GGTCGCTGGGTACGGTGGACCCGACGGGTGCTTACCTGGGTGGTGCCAAGCGATTGAACGTCAACAGCGAGCTGTACTTCCCTGTGCCCGGCACCGGCAACGACCGCAGCCTGCGCATCTTTGCGTTTGCCGATGCCGGCAACGTCTGGCGTGAGGATGAGCAGATCCGCGGCGATTCCTTGCGTTCATCCGTGGGTGTGGGCTTGAGCTGGATTTCGCCCGTGGGCCCGCTGAAGTTGAGCTGGGGCAAACCGGTGAGCGTGAAGCGCAACGATAGAATCCAGAAATTCCAATTCCAGATCGGGACAGCCTTCTGATGAACACCTTGGGTGTCCGCGCCATTTTTGCGCCTCTTTTCTCTGCGCTTTTTTGCACCGCTGTTGCGCTGTTTGTTTGCGTGCCGACGCCAGCTGCTGCCCAAGAGCTGAAGATCGGTTACGTGAACAGTGAGCGTGTGCTGCGCGAGGCCACGCCAGCCAAGGCCGCGCAGCAGAAGCTGGAAGTTGAATTCAGCAAGCGTGAACGTGAGCTGAACGACGTGGGCGCGCGCTTGAAAGTGGCCGCCGACAAGCTGGAGAAAGACAGCGCCACGCTGGCGCCTTCAGAACAAAGCCGCCGCCAGCGCGAATTGGTGGAACAAGACCGTGACCTGCAGCGCAAGCGCCGCGAATTTCAGGAAGACCTGAACCAGCGCCGCAACGAAGAATTGGCGACCGTGGTTGAGCGCGCCAACCGTGCCATCAAGCAAATATTCGATGCCGAGAAGTACGACCTCATCATCCAGGAAGTGGTGTTTGCGGGCCCGCGCATCGACATCACCGACAAGGTGATCCGCATGCTCAACGCGGGCCCTGCCGCGCCGGCCAAGTAAGTTTTGCCCGCTGCCGCCGCCCCCTGCCGCTGAAAGCGAACGATGCAGGTCAGGCTGGGTGAATTGGCCCACCAAGTGGGCGGGCAGCTGTGGGGAGACCCTGCACAGGTGGTGTCGCGCATCGCTTCGCTGGAAGCTGCGCAAGCCGACTGCATCAGTTTTCTCGCCCAAGCGCGGTATGCCGGGCAGTTGCAGACCACCCGGGCTGGATGTGTCATCGTGGCGCCTGCCCAGTTGGAGCAGGCGCAGTCAACGGCACAGACATTGGCAGCAACGTCGGCAGCAACATCGGCAGAATCACTGGTGCAAACGCCCTCGCCATCGGGGGTCGCCAGCCAGCCGCGCGCGGTGATCGTTTGTGACGACCCCTACCTGGCCTTTGCAAAGCTCACGCAATGGTGGGCAAAAAGCCGTCGGGTTGCGCCTGCCCCGGGTGTGCACGCCAGCGCCGTGGTTGAGCCCGGTGCGTGGCTGGACGCCACCGCTTCGGTAGGGCCGCTGGCCTATGTGGGAGCCGCAGCGCGAGTGGGCGGGGGCGCGGTGGTGGGCGCGCAGGCCCATGTGGGCGCGGGCGCCATGCTGGGTGCGGGCAGCACCCTCAGACCACACGTGGTGTTGGGTGAAGACTGTTCCATCGGTGCACATTGCCTGGTGCACTCGGGCGCCATCATCGGCGCAGATGGTTTTGGTTTTGCACCCAACCAGGGCGCCTGGGAAAAGATCGAACAACTGGGTGCTGTGCGCATTGGCGACGATGTGGAAATTGGCGCCAACACCTGCATCGACCGTGGAGCGCTGGAAGACACCGTCATCGAGCAGGGTGTGAAGCT
>JANNMQ010000301.1:0-1640 GCA_031398045.1 Rubrivivax sp. | reverse complement strand
CGACTCTGGGTGCCCTGGCCCCACACAGGGAAGGCACCTTCTGGGGTGTTGCTGCCAGGCCAACTGCAACTTCATGATGTACAGGCAGGTTTCACCGATGTGAAACGCACTGCACCTTCGGGTTTTACCCTGTCAGCCTCTGCAGGCAGTGTAGCCTGCCATGTGTTACGGGGGGCTTCTCGTCAAGTGCCCAAAACAGGTGCTCAGGGCTTACTGGGCGGCAGTTCGTCACAGAAGCGCCACCAGCAAGGGTTATCGGGCTGACAGCCGGCATCAACACCAAGAAAGCAAGGGCACCCTCAGCACTTGATGCCCACATGCAGGGCCACGATGCCGCCCGCCAGGTTGTGCACGTCCACATGGCCAAAACCTTGCGCCTGCATCAGGGCTTTCAGCGTGGCTTGGTCGGGGTGCATGCGGATGCTCTCGGCCAGGTAACGGTAGCTCTCGCCGTCTTTGGCCACCCACTGCCCCAGCAGCGGCATCAGCTTGAACGAATACCAGTCATACGGCTTTTGCAGCGCCGGGGCCGGCTTTGAAAACTCCAGCACCAGCAACCGCCCTCCAGGGCGCAGCACACGGCACATTTCTGCCAGCGCCGCTTCTTTGTGGGTCATGTTGCGCAGCCCAAAAGCCACGCTCACCAGGTTGAAGCTGTCGCTGGCAAACGGCAGGTGTTCGGCGTCGCAGGCCACCGTGGGCATCACCAGGCCCTCGTCCAGCAGGCGGTCGCGGCCCACGCGCAGCATGCTTTCGTTGATGTCGGTCAGCACCACAAAACCCTGCGGCCCGGCCTTGCGGGCGAAGGCGCGCGCCAGGTCGCCGGTGCCGCCGGCTATGTCCAGCACATGCCAGCCCGGCTGTACGGCAGCAACCGCCACCGTGTAGGCCTTCCAGGCGCGGTGCAGGCCCATCGACAGCACATCGTTCATCAAGTCGTAGCGTGAAGCCACGCTGTCGAACACACCGCGCACCCGCTGCGCCTTGTCTTGTTCTTCTACGGCCTGAAAGCCGAAATGGGTCTGTGCCATGGCGTGCTGCGGTGTGGCGGCGCTGGGTGGTCAGTGCGACTTGCAGGCGCCGCCGGCGGCGGCCGCGGCCACCATGGGCGCGTCCCGGTCAGCTTCGGCGGCTTGCAGGCGCTGTTCATACTGGGCCCACAACGCGGCTTCGTCGGCGCCCAGGTGGTACAGGTAGCTCCAGCTGAAAATGCCGGTGTCATGGCCGTCGCTGAAGCGCGGCTGCACGGCATAGTGGCCCACGGCCTGGATGTCGTCGATGCCCACGCCGCGCTTGCCCGTCTGCAGCACTTCCTGCCCCGGGCCGTGGCCCTGCACTTCGGCCGAGGGGCTGTAGATGCGCATCAACTCAAACGGGATGCGGAACTGCGCGCCGTCGTCGAAGGCCACTTCCAGCACGCGGCTGTGCTGGTGGACGGTCAGGTTGGTGGGGTTTGGGGTGCGGTCTGGGGTGGGCATGAGGGTTGCGCACGGGCAATGCGTCGATGAGGAGACTCCGTGCAAAGTGTACGCCTCGGGTTTTTGCAGGGGAGCACACGCGGCTCGGCCTGCCTCAGCGCGGTGCGCACCGCAGCGTTTTCATGAACCTTGACGCCCGGCCCACCACAGCCCCACCCATTC
>JANNMQ010000288.1:0-3297 GCA_031398045.1 Rubrivivax sp. | reverse complement strand
CACCGCACTGCCGGCCTTGCTGGGTGCACTGAAGGGCGGCCGCAACGTGCAGGTGCCCACCGACTACATCCTCAAACAGTTGGGTGTTGTGTTGCTGCCTCTGGCGCTCTTCCTGGCTGTCGCCGGGTTGAGCTGGAACGCCAACACCGCGCCGCCCGATGCCGACGCACGGGCCGCCACGGCGCGCACCGCGGCCAGCGCCGACGCTGCCAGCTCTGGCGGCGGCCTGCAGGCTCCGCCGGGCAGCCAAAGCGATACGCCCGCCACCAGCGGCGGCCTCGCTGAGCCACCCAGCAGTGGCGGTCTGGCAGAGCCGCCCAAGGCAGAGCCGGGTGCCCTGGCAGAGCCGCCAGCCAGCGACGGCGTGAAAGAGCCGCCCGGTGCAGAGAGCGCCACCACGGGTGTGAAAGAACCCGCGAGCGTCGACGCCGGCATCAAGGAGCCACCTGGCGCCGCTGCGGTCGAGCCACCCACTGCCAGCGGCGTGCAAGAGCCTGCCGTCACCCGCGCCGCTGCAGCGCCGGCACCACGTACACCGCCCACCCGCGGCTTCTGGATCGGCACCGGCATCGGCGCGCTGTCGCTGATCGGCTTTTACGCCATGCTCAGCTTCCAGCGGCTGGAAATCTTCAAGATGCTGCTGAGCAGCTTTTTCCCATTGCTGGTGCTGATCCTGGCGGTGCTGGGCAGCATCGTGATGGGCCTGGCCACGCCCACCGAGGCGGCGGCCGTGGGTGCCTTTGGCGGCTTCCTGCTCGCCGTGGCCTACCGGCAGTTCAACATGACGGTGCTCAAGGAGTCGGTGTTCCTTACCGCCAAAACCAGTGCCATGGTGTGCTGGTTGTTCGTGGGCAGCGCCATCTTCTCGGCCGCCTTTGCGCTGCTGGGCGGGCAGGAACTGGTCGAGCGCTGGGTGATGTCGATGAACCTCAGCAAGACCGAGTTCCTGGTCTTGAGCCAGGTGATTATTTTCATTCTCGGCTGGCCGCTGGAGTGGACCGAGATCATTGTGATCTTCATGCCCATCTTCATCCCGCTGTTGGACAACTTCGGTGTCGACCCGCTGTTCTTCGGCTTGCTGGTGGCGCTGAACCTGCAGACCGCCTTCTTAAGCCCGCCGGTGGCGATGGCAGCTTTCTATCTGAAGGGCGTGAGCCCGCCGCATGTCACGCTGAACCAAATCTTCGCCGGCATGCTGCCTTTCATGGGCATCCAGGTGTTGGCCATCGTGCTGCTCTACCAGTTCCCGGCTATCGGGCTTTGGTTGCCGCAGGTGCTTTACAAGTGAGGTCGGCGCCCGGCTGGGTGCCGGTGCAGGCATAAAAAAAGGCCACCTGCGGGTGGCCTTTTTTGCACTTCAGTGGGCGCGGGCTCTTGGGCTCACGCGATCACTGGCGCACTTTCAGGCCGTTGCAAAAGAGCGGCCAAAAGCAAACACCGAGTTCGGTGCCAGCGGACGCCGGTGTTTCATCACCGGCTGCGGGGCCACGGCGCGACGGGGCTGCGGCGTGGCCACGGTCATGCCTGCAGCCACCTGTTCGTCCACCAGGCTGGCCAGGGTGATGCTGCCCATGTGCTCCAGCATGGTGGCCTGCAAGCGCAGCCACAACGGCCGCGACATGCCCATGCTGCGCAGCTCGTCGGCCTGTTCGTCCAGCGGCTCATCCACCGCCTGCACGATGTCGGCCACCGAGATTTCGTGGCTGCTGCGGCCCAGTCGGTATCCACCACCGGGCCCTCGGGTGCTTTCCACCAGCCCCAGGCGCCGCATGCGGCCAAACAGCTGCTCCAGATAGGACAGTGAAATTTCCTGCCGCTGGCTGATGGAAGCCAGGGCCACCGGACCCGCCCGCTCCCGCAAAGCCAGGTCGATCATCGCGTTGACGGCAAAACGGCCTTTGGTACTCATGCGCATGACAGTCTCCTTCAGAAGATAAACGTTGCCTGGTTGACCCAGTCAATAGCAACAGGAAAGAATGTAGGGACATTGCCCATTAAAGAAAATGCGATATTTAGATTACTTTAGTGCGTAAAAATCGAACTGTAGGCTGCGGCCGCAAACCGTTGTCAGCGTGAACCGACATGAACTTCAAACACCTGCACTATTTCTGGATGGCCGCCCGCGCGGGTGGCATCGTGAAAGCGGGCGAGCAGCTGCACACCTCGCCGCAAACCTTGTCGGGCCAGATCAAGCTGCTTGAACAACGTTTGGGTAGAAAGCTCTTCCGCAAGAGTGGGCGCCAACTTGAGCTGACGGATGACGGCCGCGTGGCTTTGCGCTATGCCGACGACATCTTCAACCTGGGCGCTGAACTGGAAGCTGAAATGCGCAACCAGCGCAGTGCAGGGCAACGCGCCCAGGTGCTGGAATTTCGCGTCGGGCTGGAAGATGCGGTGGCCAAGTCGGTGGCCTATCGATTGCTGGAGCCGGCGATGAGCTTGAGCGAACCGGTGCGGCTGATCGTCACCGAAGGCCGCTTCAGCGATTTGATGGCGCAACTGGCGCTGCACCGCATGGACCTGGTGATTGCCGACGAACCCTTGACGCGGCGCTTGAGCGTGCAGGGCTACAACCATGCCCTGGGCAGTTCACCGATGAGCTTCTTCTGTGCGCCCAGTCTGCGCCCAGCCCTTCAGGGCCCTTTTCCGGATTGCCTGAACGGCGCGCCGATGCTGATACCGGGTGCCCATGCCACCACGCGGGCGCAGTTTGAAGCCTGGCTGACGCGGCACCAGCTGCATCCGCGGGTGGTGGGCGAGTTTGATGACGGCGCCTTGATGAAGGCTTTTGGCCGCGAGGGCCGCGGGGTATTCATGTCGCCCAGCGTGGTGGACGCGGAAACCATGGCCCAGTACGGCGTTGATCGCTTGGGCAGCAGCGATGAGATGGTGGAAGACTTCTACGCCATTTCCGTAGAACGCCGCATCAAGCATCCTTGTGTGGCGGCCATCACACATTCTGCGCGGCTGGATTTGTTTGCTCCCACTGCGGGCACCGTTGCATCGGCGGTGGTGTGATGAAAGTGCCACCGGCCTGTCGGGCGCCGTTGCAGCCTGTCCGGCGGCCTGCGCTGCCAGTCGCCAGCGGCTGGCAGCGTTCGCTGTGCTGCGTAGAGTGCAGCATCGGCCTGTCAGCGTGATGAGCCGACCAAAAAATGCAAGCTCATGAACGCTCCCCGCCCGGCACCTTCATTTGATTCCGCCCTCTGGGCCGCCCGATGGCAGCGTTTTTCGTCGTCGGCGATGAAAGCCTTCCACGTCTATGCGGGCTGGTTGGTCAGCATCAGTTGGCGCCGT
>JANNMQ010000201.1:0-6176 GCA_031398045.1 Rubrivivax sp. | reverse complement strand
GCCTTGAACTTGCGCCGCGTCTTGTTGGAAACAAAATTTTCCAGCAAGCTCGTCTTGCCGGTGGTCAGCAGCTTGTGCACTTCTTCAGCCGGCACGGGCTGCTGCAGGATGATCTTGCCGGTCTTGAAGTCGCAAGTCACGGTGGCGCCCACACTGCGTTCACACACGTAGTTGCTGCCATGTTCAAACACGCGGCCCTTGCATTTGGGGCATGCGCCCAGGCTGCTTTGCGCTGAAAAGTCCACCGGCTCGCCGTCGCCTTCGGCCAGCTTGGCATCATCGCCAAAGTCGAATTCGAGCTTCCAGTTTTTGATCTCTTCGTCGTGCACCAGCTTCAGCTCGGCCGTGAAAGGCCAGCCGGCTTTGGAGCGAAAACCCTCCAGGGGCCCGATTTTCTTGTCGCGCAGGAAGGTGTCGGCCTCGACGGTTTCAAAAGCACGGCCCGCGGGCACCTTGGTCATCGAAAAGCCGCAGCCTTCGCTGCCGTCGCCCAGGCTGCCGTTTTGCCCGGTGCACGTGAAGCGGCGGTAATTTTCTTTCACCACACCTCCGCAGTTGGGGCAGGGTGTGGCGAGCGTGGCGTAGTCGCCGGGGATGGTGTCGCGGTCGTACTCCTTGGCCTTCTTGACGATGCGCTCGGCCATCTTGCCCACTTCGGCCATAAAGGCCGCGCGCGACAAGCGGCCCTGCTCCATTTCAGAGAGCTGGAATTCCCAGTTGCCGGTGAGGTCGGGGCGTGTCAGGTCTTCCACTGCCAGGCCGCGCAGCAACGTCATCAGCTGAAAGGCCTTGGCGGTCGGCACCAACTCGCGGCCGTCGCGCAGCATGTACTTTTCGGCAATCAAGCCTTCAATGGTCTGTGCGCGCGTGGCCGGGGTGCCCAGGCCTTTTTCTTTCATCGCATCGCGCAGTTCTTCGTCTTCGATCAGCTTGCCTGCACCTTCCATGGCGCTGAGCAGCGTGGCTTCGGTGTAGCGCGCGGGCGGCTTGGTCTTCAGCGCCTTCACGTCCACGTTTTCGGTGCGCACCTGTTCGCCAGCAGCAACGGCCACCAGGTTGGCGCCGTCGCTGCTGCTGTCTTGCGCTTCTTTGCCGTACACCGCCAGCCAACCGGCATTCACCAGCACCTTGCCATTGGTCTGGAAGGGGAAGGCTTTGCCCGCATGCAGCACCGTACTGATGCGCGTGGTGACCATAAATTCGGCCGCCGGGTAGAACACCGCCAAAAAACGCATGACCACCAGGTCATACACCTTCAGCTCAATTTCAGTCAGGCTTTTTGGCGGTTGCAGCGTGGGGATGATGGCGAAGTGATCCGACACCTTGGTGTTGTCAAACACACGCTTCATGGGCTTGATGTAACCCTCTTTCAAGGCCTTGCGCGCGTGGGCGTTCAACTCGCGCAGCGGGCCGGGCAGCTCTTCGGTGGACAGCATCGTCACCGTCTCTTTCACCGTCACCAGGTAGTCCTCGGGCAGGTTGCGCGAATCGGTGCGTGGGTAGGTCAGCACCTTGTGTTTTTCGTACAGCGTTTGGGCAATGCTCAACGTCGTCTTGGCGCTGAAACCGAAGCGGCTGTTGGCTTCACGTTGCAAGGTGGTCAGGTCGTACAGCAGCGGGCTGCTCTGGGTGCTGGGCTTGGCCTCGTCCACCACCGTGGCCGGCTGGCCCTGCACGGCGGCAGCAATGGCGCGCGCGGTCGCTTCGTCCCACAGGCGGTCTTGCCGCGCCTCGGCATCGTCGGGATTTTTCTTCCACGCGGCATCAAACCACTTGCCGTCATAGGTGCCGGCGTTGGCGTCGAAGCTGGCAACAACCTCCCAGTAAGGGCGCGACACATGCTTGCGGATTTTTTCTTCCCTTTCCACCACGATGCTCAGCGTGGGTGTCTGCACGCGGCCCACGGTGGTGAGGAAAAAGCCACCGTCGCGGCTGTTGAAAGCCGTCATCGCGCGCGTGCCGTTGATGCCCACCAACCAGTCGGCTTCTGAACGGCTGCGCGCTGCGTCGGCCAGGCCCAGCATCTGCTGGTCGCTGCGCAGGTGGTCAAAACCGTCGCGTATGGCCTGCGGTGTCATGCTTTGCAGCCACAGCCGGCTGATGGGCTTACCGTGCGCCTTGTCGCCATAGGCATATTGCACGATGAGGCGAAAGATCAGTTCACCCTCGCGCCCGGCGTCGCAGGCGTTGACGATGGCGCTCACGTCTTTGCGCTTCACCAGCTTAACCACCGCGTTCAGCCTGGCCTTGGCTTTGTCGATGGGCGCCACGTCAAAGTGCGGTGGCACCACGGGCAGGTTGGCGAAGCTCCATTTGCCCCGCTTGACGTCGTATTCCTCGGGCGCGGTGATCTCCACCAGGTGGCCCACCGCTGATGTGACGATGGTGTCGTCGCTCTCGAAATGGTCGGCGTGTTTTTCAAACTTGCCGGCCTTGGCACCCAGCGCACGCACGATGTCCTGCGCCACGCTGGGCTTTTCCGCAATGATGATGGTCTTGCTCATGGTTCCTTTTGGACCCCTGGCTGCACCGTGGTGCAGCGGGGCCTTTGATCTGAGGCCCAGCGCGCAAAAAGCGCCACGCCGGGCCGTGCCTACAATCCGCCGTCTCGCGCGCACATGCACGCATGCGTGCACGCGCGCTCGTACGAATTCAATGTACCGAATGATCAAGCCCTTGCAAGTCGCCCCAGAAAAACAAGCTGCCCGCAAAAAGGCGTTGGCTTCTTCAGCTTCTTCAGCTTCAGCAGCATCCGCCGCAACCCCCGCCGCAACCCCCGCAGCAACCCCCGCAGCAACTCAAACCGGCCGCCGCATCCAGGTGCGCAAAAGTGGTGTGCACGGCAAGGGTGTGTTTGCGCTGCAAACCATCAAACGCGGTCAACGGCTGATTGAATACGTGGGCGAAATCATCAGCTGGACGCAGGCGCTGAAACGCCACCCGCACAACCCCGCCGAGCCTAACCACACTTTTTACTTCCATGTCGACGAACAGCGGGTCATCGACGCCAACGTGGGTGGCAACGCGTCGCGCTGGATCAACCACGCCTGCCGCCCCAACTGCAAGGCCGACCAGACCGAAGACGGCCGCGTGTTCATCCGTGCGCTGAAAAACCTGAAGCCTGGTGACGAACTGTTCTACGACTACGGTCTCGTCATCGACGAGCGTTACACGCCGAAGTTGAAAAAAGAATACGAATGCCGTTGTGGCCATTTCAGCTGCCGCGGCACCATGCTGGCGCCCAAGCGCTGAACCCTGCCACCGACGCCACACCACACCCGATGGCCACACACCCCCACTGGAACGCGGAAACCCTGTGGCAGCAACTGGTGCCGGTGTGGCCCGGCATCAGCGTCGAGGTACTGCCCGAGGTGGCTTCCACCAACAGCCTCTTGCTGCAGCGCACGGCGGACAACGCCCCCTGCTTGCTGGTGGCCGAACACCAGACCCAGGGCCGCGGGCGCATGGGCCGCAGCTGGCTCAGCGCAGCCGGCGTGTCGCTCACCTTCAGCCTGGGCCTGCCGCTGGCACCACAGCGCTGGGAGGGCCTGTCGCTGGCCGTGGGGCTGGCACTGGCCGAGGCGCTGGAACCGCTGGCCTCCGGTTTTGCACCCCGCTTGATGCTGAAGTGGCCGAACGACCTGTGGCTGTACAGCGGCGACGCCGGCCGCAAACTGGGCGGTGTTCTGGTTGAAACCACGCTGCGTGGCGGCCAGCGCTACTGTGTGGTGGGCGTAGGACTGAACATCCGCCCGCGGACGGCGGAAACCGCAGACCCCGCAGCCACAGCGACGCCACCTGAGGCGGCCGCGCCCAGCCCAGGGCTGATGACACACGGTTATGCCTGCCTGCAGGAACTGACCCCCGGCATCGAAGCGCACCAGGCGCTGGCCACCGTGGTTTTGCCGCTGGCGCAAGCGCTGCGGCAATTCGAAGCCACGGGCTTTGCGCCGCTGGTGGGCGCTTTTCAAGCCCGCGACCTGTTGCGCGGCCGCGAAATCACCACCAGCCACCAGCCGCCGATTCAGGGCACGGCGCAGGGTGTGGACGAAGAGGGCGCGCTGCGGGTGCGCAGCGTACAAACGCTGCACCATGTGCACAGCGGCGAAGTCAGCGTGCGGCTGCAACCGCAGGCACACGCTCAGGCTCAGGCACAGGCACAGGCACAGGCACAGACGCAGCAAAACACGGCAGCGGCCGCCGGCGCCCCGGCTGAAGTTCCATGACCCTGTGGCGCGTTTTGCTGGGTGGCCTGTTGTTGGCCAATCTGCTGTTCTTCGGCTGGTCGCAAAGCTGGTTTGGCGCGGCCTGGCCACCGCCAGGCCACAGCCAGCGTGAACCCGAGCGCATGGCTTCGCAGGTGCGTCCCGAGCGTTTTGTGCTGCTGGGGCCCGAGGCTGCGCGTGCAGCGGCCACCGCACCCACCCCAACGGCAGCACCTGCGCCAGCGGCCAGTGAACCCCCCGGCACCACCAACGCTGCCAACACTGCCGGCAACCCAGCGGTGGCCGCCGGGGCCGCCAGCTGCCTGGAAGCCGGCCCCTTCACCGACAACCAACTGACCACCGTGAACAGTGCGTTGACCCGCCTGGGCGTGGACCTTGCCGCGCTGACCGCAGTGCCGCTGGCCCCACCGGCCTGGCTGGTGTTTGCCGGCCGCTTTGCAGACGCTGCCGCACGCCGCACCCGGCTGCAGGCCTGGCAGCGCCAGGGCGTGCCCACACCCGACATGCTGGACGCGCCGCGCGAGATGGCACCCGGGCTGGTCTTTTCGCGCCATGGCAGCCGCGCCGAGGCCGATGCCGCGCTGGTGGTACTGGCGGGCCGTTACCCTGCTGTGGCCAACGTGGTGCGGGTGGTGCAGGCCCCCACGGGTGCAGCGCGTTTGACGAACTTGCGGGTGGCCGCAGCCAACCCTGCACTGGCCCTGCTTTTGCGTGATGCCACACTGGCGCAACAGGTGCGCTTCACGCGCTGCGCAACACCCTGAGGCGTGCCGGCGGCGGCCGCAGCGCCAAGCTGGCCAGCAAGACCAACACGGTGGCTTGCCAGCCTGTGGCGCCGCCACCGCCACCACCACCGCCGCTGCTACCACCCGCCGCGGCGCCGCCCGTCGACGCACTGCTGACGCTGGCCGTGCCGCCGTTGCCTTCACCCGCAGCGGCCGTCAGGGCGTTGGCGGTGGAGCCCGCGTTGGGTGGCAGGTCGGGGCCCAGCGCCACCGCCCGCCTGATTTCAGCGGTGTCGAGCTGCTGCGCCTGCCGCGTTGGCGCCACATAGCTGGCAGGGTGGGCGGCGTAGTGCAGCGCCTGTTCAGCGTCCAGCATGCCGGCGCCGCAGGTCTGCGATGTGCAGATACAACGGCCGGGGTTGCTGTCGCTGCAGTTGGCGATATGCGCTGAAACCACATGCGGCCGCGCCGTTTTGCGCAGGCCGTCGATCACTTGCTCTACCGTCAGCGCCGGGTTCACGCCCAACATCAGGCTGATGGTGCCCGAGACCAGTGGCGCGGCAAAACTGGTGCCGAAGAGCTTGGCATAACCGGCCTCGCCCGCACCCGTGGCACCCGCGTTCCACACCGTCACCAAGCCGCCATCAGACAGCAGTTCACGCCAGGCGCCTGAACGGCCGTCGTCGCCGCCCACGGTGGCCAGGCCGCTGTGGGCCAGCGCGCTGCCAAAGCTGGAGTAATGGGTCTTGAACCCGTCGCGGTTCAGCGCCGCCACCCCCACCACGCCGTTGCAGTTGGCCGGCCGCGCCACGCTGCCGTGGTCGTTGCCTGCGGCAGCTACCACCACCACGCCGTGGCTGCGCAGTTCGTCCACCGTGGCCTGGTATTCACGGCCACAGGGGGCAGCACCACCAAAGCTGATGTTGATGATGCGCGCCGGGTTCGGGTTGACGGGAACACCCGCCACCGCCAGCCCGGCCGCCCAGCGCATGCCGTCCACGATGTCGGCCACCGCAGCGCCGCACTTGCCGGCCACCCGCACGGGCAGGATGCGCGCCTGGCGGTCGATGCCGGCCACGCCCACGCCGTTGTCGGTGTTGGCCGCCACCAGCCCGGCAATCACCGTGCCGTGCCAGGAGCTGCGCTGTTCGGCACAACCGCTGAAGCGTGTTTCCTGGCGGTCGGCGGCCGACACCCAGTCGCCGGGGTCGCTGGCGTCGGCGTC
>JANNMQ010000191.1:0-4580 GCA_031398045.1 Rubrivivax sp. | reverse complement strand
GCTTGGCTTGATCACTCATTTCTCAATCTTTGGATGTTGTTGTTTGGTGTTTCCTGGGCTTAGCGCGTGTGAAATTTCCGTCGCCAGCGGTTCGCGCTTGCGTAGACGGGCGCAGCCGTACACCCATACGGCAAGCACCGCAGGCGTGAGATCGGACCGCGCAGCAGGAAAGTTTTCATGCGCGTCAGCCCTTGAGGGTGTCGAGTTCGTCGACCGCGATGGTGGCGCGGTTGCGGAACAGCACCACCAGGATCGCCAGGCCGATGGCCGACTCGGCCGCTGCCACGGTGAGGATGAAGAAGACGAACACCTGGCCCGCCATGCGGTCGGCCTCGACCGGCAGGTAATGCGAAAAGGCGATGAAGTTCAGGTTCACAGCCAGCAACATCAGCTCGATGGCCATCAACAGCACGATGAGGTTGCGGCGGTTCAGGAAGATGCCGATCACAGACAGCGCAAACAGGATGCCACCCAGCGACAGATAGTGGCCCAGCGTGATGGGTCCCAGCGTCATGCGGCACCGCCTTCTTTGGGTGCCGAAGTGGGTGTGGCAGCGCCACCAGGCTTCGGTTGCGAGGGTTTTTCAATCGTCGGCGCCATCTTCACAATGCGCACACGGTCGGCCTTGCGGGCCCGCACCTGTTCACTGGGATTCATATGGCGGCTGTCTTTGCGCGCACGCAGCGTCAGCGCAATGGCGGCCACGATGGCCACCAGCAGCAGCACCGCCGCCAGCTGCAGCGGATACAAGTATTCGGTGTAAATCTCGATGCCCAGCAGCTTGGTGTTGCCCAGTTCCAGGGCCTTGGCAGAAGCGACCGGCGCTTCCAACTGAAAACCACGCATCAGCACCAGCGCCATCTCCAGCGCGATCAAGGCGCCCACCAAACCGGCCAGCGGCAAGTGCCGCCAAAAGCCCTGACGGAACTCATCGGTGTTGATGTCCAGCATCATCACCACGAACAGGAAGAGCACCATCACTGCGCCCACGTAGACCAGCACCAGCGTGATGGCCAGGAATTCGGCACGCAGCAGCATCCAGATGCAGCTGGCACTGAAAAATGCGAGCACCAGGAACAGCGCCGCATGCACCGTGCTGCGCGCTGTGATGACGCGAAACGCGGCAAACAACAGCACAGCGGCAAAGACGTAGAAAAGGGCAGTGATCGATTCCATAAATGTTCTTCTACGCGACCTGGCCCGGGCGCTTATCGGTACTTCGCGTCAGCAGCGCGATTGGCTGCGATCTCTTTTTCGTAGCGGTCGCCGACGGCCAGCAACATGTCTTTGGTGAAGTACAGGTCGCCACGCTTTTCGCCGTGGTATTCGAAGTGGTGCGTCTCGACGATGCTGTCCACCGGGCAACTCTCTTCGCAGAATCCGCAGAAGATGCACTTGGTGAGGTCGATGTCGTAGCGCGTGGTGCGGCGGCTGCCGTCGGCGCGCACCTCGCTCTCTATCGTGATGGCCAGCGCCGGGCACACCGCTTCACACAGCTTGCAGGCGATGCAGCGCTCTTCGCCGTTTTCATAACGACGCAACGCATGCAGGCCGCGAAAGCGCGGCGACAACGGCGTTTTCTCCTCCGGAAACTGGATGGTGATGTTCTTTTGCAGGAAGTGCCGACCAGTGAGCGCCATGCCCTTGAACAACTCGGTGAGCATGAAGCTGGACAGCACGTCCTTAACAGCAGTGAAGGTGCTCATCTTGTCAATTCCAGGTACTCATTTCCAGATGTTCAGCGGCGTCTGCATCCACAGGCCCACCACCACCAGCCACACCAGTGTGATGGGGATGAAAATCTTCCAGCCCAAACGCATGATCTGGTCGTAGCGGTAGCGCGGAAACGTGGCACGCACCCACAGGAACATGGTGGCCACCACAAACACCTTGATAGCGAGCCAGATCCAGCCGGGTATGAAGTCAAGGAAGGCAAATGGTGACAGCCAACCACCCAGGAACAGCAGGGTGGTCAGCATGCTGACCAGAATCATGTTGGCGTACTCGGCCAGGAAGAACATGGCAAAGCTCATGCCCGAGTACTCGATCATGTGGCCGGCAACGATCTCGCTTTCGCCTTCCACCACGTCAAACGGATGGCGGTTGGTTTCGGCCAGGCCCGAGATGAAAAACACCACGAAGATGGGCAGCAGCGGCAACCAGTTCCAGCTGAGCACTCCGGCACCCATGTTGGCGAAGGTACCACGGCCTTGCTGAATCACGATGTCAGTCATGTTCATGCTGGCCGACACCATCAAGACCACCACCAGGCAAAAGCCCATGGCGATTTCATAACTGACCATCTGTGCTGACGCGCGCAATGCACCCAGGAAAGCGTACTTCGAATTGCTGGCCCAGCCGGCGATGATGACGCCGTAGACCTCCATGCTCGTGATGGCCATCAAGAACAGCAAGCCGGCGTTGATGTTCGCCAGCGCCACGTCAGGGCCGAAAGGAATAACCGCCCAAGCCGCCAGAGCCGGCATGATGGTCATCACCGGGCCCAAGAAAAAAAGGCCCTTGCTGGCCGCCGTGGGGCGGATGATTTCTTTGAAGATCAACTTTACTGCGTCGGCGATGGGCTGCAGCAATCCCAACGGCCCCACACGGTTGGGGCCCAGGCGGATCTGCGTGAAGCCAATGCCCTTGCGTTCCCACAAGGTCAGGTAGGCGACGCAGATCATCAGCGGCAGCACCACGGCCACAATCTTGATCAGGCTCCAGACCACCAACCAACCCGTGGTGCCCAACAGGTTGTTGCCGATTTGATGCAAGGGGTCAAACATGGCTGTGGTTCTGGGCAGTCATACGGCTTCAAGCGTGATGGCGCCGAACAGGGCGCCCAGGCCAACGGTGCTGGGGTGCCCGGCGGCAATGCGGACGGCGTTGCGCGCCAGGGCCGGGTCTTCACGTGCAGGCAACACCACCGCAGTTTCGCCCTGGCCCACCAGCACCTTGGCACCGGCTTGCAGTTTCAGTTGTTGCCACAGCGCCGTGGGCACACCCACCACGGGCGGCTGAGCATCAGCCGTCAGTTGCAAAGACGCCGCGCGGCGCACCGTCGCGTCGGTGCTGTAGATCGGCACATCGGCCACACGCTCCAGGCCTGTGGCAGACAAAGAAGCAGCCAGGGCACCCAAAGCGGCCGCATCAGCCACGGCGTTGTTGTTCAGGCGCTGCGCGAGTGTTTCGCGGTCACCCAGTGCTTCGGCACCAACACCCTCGACAGTTTCAAAATCGAAGCCCGGCAAGCCCAGCAGGTTGCCCAGCACTCGCAGCACCTTCCAGCCAGGCCGTGTGTCGCCCAGAGGTTTGACCACACCGTGGAAACTTTGCACACGCCCTTCGGCATTGACGAAGCTGCCACCTGTTTCAGTAAACGGTGCGATAGGCAACATCACGTCGGCCACGTCGGCCGCCACGTCCTTGAATGCGGTCAGCGCCACAACCAAACCCGATGCCGCCAAGGCCTTGCGCGTGGCCGCTGCATTGGCGCTGTCCAGCACCGGTTCGCAGTTCAATAACAGCAGAGCCTTCATCGGCTGCGTCAACATCTGGCCAGCGTTCAATCCAGCAGGGCCGGGCACGGCGCCCACCAGCTGGGCGCCGACGCTGTTGCCAGCTTCCCCCAGGTAGCCGCAGCTGGCACCGCAAGCACCAGCCATCCATTGCGCCAAGGCCAACAGCGTGCTGGCCTGCGGGTGTTGTGCCGCGGCATTGCCCAGCAGCACGGCTCCACGCTGGCCTGACAACAAAGATTCAGCCACACGCTGCGCTTGCGGGCCTGCCGTGGCAGCCATCGGAGCCGATACGCCTTGGGTCTGCGCGATGGCGGCAGCCACTTCAGCCAATGCACGCACCCAGCCGCTGGGCGCGACAGCCATGCCACTGGCCATGGGCATCAACCAGTCGTCATGGGCTGCATGCAGGCTGTGCACCTGCGCACCCCGCTTGGCCGCCTGCCGCAGGCGCTGAGCAAACAGCGGATGGTCCTTGCGCAGGAAGGAGCCCACCACCAAAACACGGTCCAGCTGCGACAGCGCAGCGATGGGCATGCCCAGCCACCGTGCGTGCCCAGACGGCGCGACGTTGGCGAAGTCGGCATGGCGGGTACGGTGGTCTATGTTCTGGCTGCCCAAACCACGCACAAGCTGGCCCAGCAGGTAAAGCTCTTCGTTGGTGGAGCCCGCATGCGCCACCGCGCCAATACCGGAACCGGGTTCGTTGCCGAATTCGGCTTTTACGCGCTTCAGGCCATCGGCCACGTAGTCGAGCGCCGTCTTCCAGTCCACGGCGCGCCAATGCCCGCTCTGCTTGATCATGGGCTCGGTCAGGCGGCTGTCGCTGTTGAAGGCCTCGTAGCTGAAGCGGTCTCGGTCAGCGATCCAGCATTCATTGACGTTTTCGTTCTCCAGCGGCAGCACGCGCATGACCTTGCCGGATTTAACCTGCACGATGAGGTTGGCACCCGTGCTGTCATGCGGCGACACCGACTTGCGGCGCGCCAGTTCGTCGACGAGGTCAAGGACTGCATCAGTGCCTATATCAAGCTCGAGCAGGACATTGGTGACGGCGATGAC
>JANNMQ010000158.1:0-3314 GCA_031398045.1 Rubrivivax sp. | reverse complement strand
GCCGCTTTCGACCAGGTCGTCACTGGCGCACAAGGGCTGTGAAGGCCTGGGGGCTTCAATCATCGAGCTCACTGGTTTACCTTCATGCTGCGCACTGCGGTATTCGTCTTTCAGGCGGCCGGGCAGGCTGCAGCGGGTGCTCAGGCATGGGCCAGCAGCCACTGATGCAGTTGCGCTGTGCTGTGGGCGACGAACAAAGGCTCGTGCTCGGCGAATGCCGCCGTGTCGTGGGCGCCATAACTGACGGCCACACGCGCAGTGCCGGCATTGCACGCCAGTTGAAGGTCGTGTGTGGTGTCGCCAATCATCAACGTGCGCTCGGGCGCCACGCCCAGTTCGGTCATCAGCTCCTGCAGCATCAACGGGTGGGGCTTGCTGGCGGTTTCGTCGGCAGTGCGGGTGCTGTTGAACATGCCCTGCAGTTGTGAATGGGTCAGCGCGTCGTCCAGCCCGCGGCGGGCCTTGCCGGTGGCCACCGCCAACAGGTGCTGGCGCTGTTTCAGCGCCTGCAGCATGTCCAGCGTGCCCGGGAACAGCACCAGCTCATCTTGCCTGGCCACATAGTGGAAACGGTAGCGCGCACCCAACTCGGGGTAACGCGCCGGGTCCAGACCCGGCACCGCGTACTGCAGTGCATCGTGCAGACCCAGGCCAATGACGTAGGCCGCGCGTTCGTCGCTGGGCACCGGCACCTGCACATCGCGGCAGGCGGCCTGGATGCAGCGCACGATGAGCATGGTGCTGTCAAACAGCGTGCCGTCCCAGTCAAAGGCGATAAGGTCAAAGCGGCGGTGGCGGTGGTTCATGAAGCGGGTGGGGTTGATGCAAGGGCCGCGCACAGCTTTTGGCATTCAGGGGGCAACGGTGCGTGCAGTGTGATGCGCTGGCCGCTGGCCGGGTGGTTGAAACCCAGGTCGCGCGCGTGCAGGAACATGCGGTCGAAATGCTGCGCTTTGGCAAATGCCTTGTTGCGCGCAAAGTCGCCGTACTTGGGGTCGCCAACGATGGCATGCCCGGCGTGTTGCAGGTGCACCCGTATCTGGTGCGTGCGGCCGGTTTTGATGGTCACGTCCAGCAACGTGCAGCCTTGCAAACGCTGCGCCACACGCACCAGGCTGATCGAGCGGCGGCCGTCGGCATGGTCCTCATCCACCACACGCACGTGGCGTTCACCGGCCGCGTCCAGGGTCTTGTGCAAGGCCTGGTCGATGACTTTCAGCTTGTCGGGCCATGCACCCCAGACCAGCGCGGCGTAGGTTTTTGCGGTATCACGGGCGCGAAACTGGTCCTGCAGCGCCACCAGGGCACTGCGTTTCTTGGCCAGCAGCAGGATGCCCGAGGTTTCTTTGTCCAGCCGGTGCACCAGCTCCAGATAGCGCGCGCCAGCAGCTGACGACTGCCGCGCGGCGCGCAACTGTTCAATCACTCCAAAACTGACGCCACTGCCACCGTGCACCGCCACGCCGGCCGGTTTGCTGATGGCCAACAGGTGTTCGTCTTCCAGCAGCACTGGAAACTCGCGGCCCGGGGTGGTCGGCGCGGCCGGCTTATCGGGCAGGCGCATCGGCGGCAGACGCAGCACATCGCCCGCAGCCACGCGGGTGTCGGCCTGCGCGCGGCCTTTGTTCACACGCACTTCGCCCGAGCGTATGACGCGGTAGATGTGGGTCTTGGGCACACCCTTCAGCACACGCAGCAGCACGTTGTCCAGGCGCTGACCCGCGGACTCGGTGTCCACCGTCAGCCACTGCACAGCGGGTGCTGTTCTTGCTAGTCCGGTTTCAAGGGGGAGCATCAAAATACCCCGCTATACTGGGGAAGTCCACGTTTAAGGCTGTAAGTGCTTGATTTATCGGAGTTTACCCGGGCACTTGTGTTGATACCGTGGCAGGGCTGGCCCGTTTTGGGCCAGTGATTACAGGTGATGCAACGCCCGCTCCACGTTGCCCAGGCCGCAGTCCCTAAGTGACCCGGCGGGCAGCCACCAGCAGGCGGCAGACATTCGCAACCGAACCCCGGCTGCGCCGCCCTTGTGGAAGTTGGCGGCACAGCCAACCGAAAATTCACGGTGCCCGGCCGGGCCCCATGCGAGCCACTGTCCATTTGGGCAGCGCACCAACCGGCCAGGCACCCGCAGCCAGCACTTTGGCGCAACCCATGCCCCAGCGGTTTTTCCCTGTTTGCACCTTCTGGCCCCGGCAGCTTGCCGGCGCGGCCGGTGCACACGCCTTGCCACGCGATCCGTGGCGGCGGTGGGAGACCCTTGCATGCACTGCGCCCAGGGGCCGGCCGCACGCGCCAACGCTGCGTTCCTAAGGCCCCCGGCACCCCCGGCGCGTTGCCGCCGGGCCGTGCACAGGCCACACGCAGTCCAGGGCATTTCGCGACGCGGGTTTTTGCGCTTGTCGTGCATCGAAGCAGCAACCGGCCCCACCGGACTACAAACCGCGGGGCCAGCGCAGGAGTGCACATGAAACGCATGCTCATCAACGCCACGCAGCCCGAAGAGCGGCGCCTGGCCATCGTCGACGGACAGAAACTGCTTGACTTCGAGACTGAAATCGAAGGGCGCGAACAGCGCAAAGGCAACATCTACAAAGCCGTCATCACCCGGGTTGAACCCAGCCTGGAAGCCTGTTTTGTTGAGTACGGCGAAGACCGCCACGGCTTTTTGCCGTTCAAAGAAATCTCGAAGATCTATTTTCGTGAGGGTGTGAGCGCGCGCGACGCCCGCATCCAGGACGTCATCAAAGAAGGCGACAACCTGCTGGTGCAGGTGGAAAAAGAAGAACGTGGCAACAAGGGCGCCGCGCTCACCACCTTCGTCAGCCTGGCCGGCCGCTACCTGGTGCTGATGCCCAACAACCCGCGTGGTGGTGGTGTCAGCCGGCGCATTGAAGGCGAAGAGCGTGAGGAGCTGAAAGACGCGATGGACCAGCTGGAATACCCCAAGGGTATGAGCCTGATCGCGCGCACCGCCGGCATCGGCCGCACGGCTTCAGAGCTGCAGTGGGACCTGAACTACATGCTCAAGCTGTGGGATGCCATCGACGGCGCGTCCAAGGCCGGCAAGGGCGCGTTCCTGATCTACCAGGAAAGCAGCCTCGTCATCCGCGCCATCCGCGACTACTTCACCGCCGACATCGGCGAGATCCTGATCGACACCGACGACATCTTCGATCAGGCGCAGCAGTTCATGAACCACGTGATGCCGGAAACGGCCAACCGCGTGAAGCGTTATCGCGACGACGCGCCGCTGTTCAGCCGCTTTCAAATCGAACACCAGATTGAAACGGCGTTCAGCCGCACCGTCA
>JANNMQ010000129.1:0-4805 GCA_031398045.1 Rubrivivax sp. | reverse complement strand
AGTAGGCCAGGCGTTCGGTGGGCAACGGCAGGTCGATGCGGATGTCGGCAATGACAAAACTGCCTTCGTAAGAAGCACCTTCCAGCTTCAGGTTCATCAGCGTGCGAATGGTGGACCGGCCGCCATCGGCCGCCACCAACCAGTCGGCCTGCAGCGTGTAGGGGCCTTCGGGGGTGTCCACCTGCACCGTGGCACCTTCTGCACCCTCATCGGTTTGCAGCTGCTGAGCCACCTGCACCACCAGGTTGCCCCAGCGCAGATCAATCAGCGGCTGTGCCTTGCAGGCGTCCAGCAGGTACTCTTCCAGGTACTGCTGCTGGATGTTGGTCATCGGAAAAAAGCGGTCGTCGTCGCTGTGTGGCGCTTCCATGCGAAACACCCGCTGACCGCGGTAGTACGAATTGCCGAAGCGCCAAGGCAGGCCGTGTTCAACGAGGCGATGGGCCACTCCCACCTGCTGCAAGATTTCCAGCGACCGCCGCGTGAAGACGATGGCGCGGCTGCCTTGCGAAACCTGCAGCTCGCTGTTCAGCACCACGCTTTTCACACCATGGCGCGCCAGTTCCAGCGCTGTCACCAGGCCGGCGGGCCCGGCACCCACGACGGCCACCGGTGTGTGCTGCTGCGGCGGGTGTTGCGATGGCAGCCAGGCGTCGTGCACCTGGTAGCGGTAGTAGATGGAGGCGCGGGGTTGGGCAGCGGGCTGGTGCATGGGGTCCGTTCGATGTGGAGATGCTCAACGCTGCCGCATCATGGCGCCAATTCCTGCAAGCGCCGCGTCACCAGGGCCGACTGCTGCAGCAGCTGCGCCAGCACCTCGGCACAGCGCTTCTTCTGCAACCGGTCGGCCATGGCCGCAATGCTGATGGCCGCCACCACCTGGCCGGCGGCGTCGCGCACGGGCACGGCCAGCGCGCTGGTGCCTTGCATCACACCGTGTTCGGCCCAGGCATAGCCGGCAGCTTGTGCGGCCTGCACACGCTGCTGGATGACGGCCGCGCCCAGGCCCAGCCGCTGCAGGCGGGCGGCGTTGCCCAGCGTGGTGGCACGGCACGCGGCCGCGTCCATGCCGGCCAGCAGCACCACACCCGACACGCTGGCGCCCAGCGGGCGGCGTGCACCCACGTCAATCGACAGCACCTGGATGGCATGGTGCCCCAGGTGCCGCGCTATGCACACCGAATCGGCGCCATGCCGCACGCTGAGGAACACCGTGTCGCCCACCTGCTGGCTCAAGGCGCGCAGCGCGGGGTCGGCCACCGCGCGAATGGGGAATCCGCTGCTGCGCGCCAGCCCTAGTAGCAGCATCTCGGGGCCGATGCGGTAGCGGCGTGTGGTGTTGTCCTGTTCCACCGCGCTTTCGTCGATCAGCACCTTCAGCAGCCGGTGCACCGTGGGCCGGCTCAGGCCCGCCATGGCCGACAGGTCGGTCAGGCGCAGCCCCAGTTCCTGCCCCGTGGCCACCAGGCGCAGCAGCGCCAGCGCACGGCGCACGGTTTGCGCGCCGGCGGTGGTGCCCCCGGGGTCGGTGCCCACGGTGGTGCTAACCGCCTTCACCGCCTTCACCGCCACCATGGCCCGCACCCGGGGCCAGCACCGTCTTGGCCGTCTGCGCAATGGGCGCCATGGTCACCCGCCGGCCCAGCGTGGCGTAGTTGGGGCCGGCCAGGCGGCACACCGGGTCGAGCTCAAAACTGTCGACCTTGCCGTTTTTCACCAGCCCTTCGCGCAGGTGCCAGCACAGCACCTCGCCCACAAAAAACTCGGCCCCGGTGTCGCCAAAGGGCGTGATGCTGTGCAGCCGGCATTCCATCGCCACCGGCGCCAGCTGCAGACGCGGCACGGCCAGGTGCAACGAAGGCAGAGTCTGCAGGCCCAGCAGGTCCACCTCGCTCACCTCGGGTGGGTGTTCGATGGCGCTGGCATGCAATTCTGGCGTTAGTGCGCTGTTGGCGATGTGCACCACAAATTCGCGCGTGGCGCTGATGTGGTTGGCGGTGTCCTTGCGCAGCCCGGCCTTGCGGCCGATATTGACGCCCAGCAGCGGCGGCTTGTTCGAGACAAAGGTGAAGGCCGAAAAAGGCGCCACGTTGACCACACCACCCGGCGAACGCGTGGTGATCCACGCTATGGGCCGCGGCACCACCACGCCGGTCAGCAGCTTGTAGGTCTGTTCGGCGTCCAGGTCGTGGGCGTTGATGAGCATGGTGCAGGGCTGTTCCGTATGCTGGACGCAGGTTGCGCCCTTCGGCCTGCCGATGATAGGCGGCAGGCGCCAGCCCGCCCGTGCACTGGTGCAGCGCACAACCGCTTCAGCGGGGCGCCATCAGGGTTCACCCCAGAATATCCACATACTGGAAACAATTGCAGCACCGCGCTTGCCGTCACGTTACCGCGCCCCTACAGTGGCCCGCACTTTCGAGGAGCTTGTTATATGAGGATTGCTGCCAAAGCCGTGCTGCTGGCCAGCCTGGGGCTGGCCACCATGGCCCACGCCCAGACCGACTGGCCCAATAAACCCGTGCGGCTGGTGGTGCCCTACCCGCCCGGCGGCAACGTGGACGGCGCTGCACGCATCGTGGCCGAAGACCTGCAAAAAGCCCTGGGCCAGCCGGTGATCGTGGAAAACCGCGCTGGTGCTGGCGGCCTGCTGGCCGGTGACTACGTGGCCAAGTCGGCCCCCGATGGCTACACGCTGTTTGTGGCCGCCAACGGCCCGCTGCTGTACGCGCCCACCACCTACGAACGCCCGCTGTACCACTGGCAGAAAAACTTCATTCCCATCACCAGCATCTCGCTGACACCGCTGCTGCTGCAGGTGCACCCTTCGGTGCCCGTCACCACCGTGAAGGAACTGCTGGACTTGGCGCGCAGCAAGCCCGACACGCTGACCATGGCGTCACCCGGCGCCGGCACTACCAACCATTTGCTGTCTGAACTGCTGCAGCAGACCACGGGCGTGAAGTGGACCACCGTGCAGTACAAGGGCAATGCGCCTGCCATCAACGACTTGCTGGGCGGCCAGGTGCAGTTTGCTTTTGACCAGGTGTCGGTGGCGCAGGGTTTTGTGAAGAGTGGGCGGCTGCGTGCGCTGGCCGTTGTGTCGGCGCAGCGTGTGCCCTGGTTGCCCGATGTGCCCACGCTGCAGGAACAGGGCATCAAGGGCGTGGACGGCCAGACCTTCACCGGCCTGCTGGCACCTGCCGGCACACCCGCCGCGGTGGTGGCCAAGATCAGCGATGCGATGCAGAAGATCTTGCGCGACCCCGCCATCGTGCAGAAGTTCTACGCCGCCGGCGGCCTGGCTCGTGCAATGAGCCCCGAGGAGTTCAGCGCCTACCTGGCCAAGGAAGAAGCCACCTGGATGCCCATCATCAAAGCCGCCAACATACGAAATCAATGAGCCGCAGATGATGAGCAACACACCCGGCGCACAGCCCGCCACCCGTCAGACCATCCACTTGGACGGATTCAGCCACAAGAACCCCATTCCCGCCGCCTGCCGCAAAGGCCCGCTGCTGATGAGCGGCCTGATCAACGGCACCGACCCCACCACCGGCCAGCTGGCCGAAGGCCTGGAAGCGCAGTGCGCGGCGATGTTCAAGCAAGTGCGCAACATTCTGGCCGCTGGCGGCGGCACGGTGGACGACCTGGTGCGCGTAACCGTGTGGCTGAAGGACCGCAGCCAGCGTGAACCGCTGAATGCCCAGTGGCTGGCCACCTTCCCCGACCCGCATCACCGCCCGGCGCGCATCGCGCTGCACGCGCCCGAACTGGCCGGCGGCATTCTGGTGCAGTGCGAAATCACGGCTTACATCGGCTAACGCCTGAACGACGCAACCATGCACCACGCACCCCATCACGCACCCGATCGCGCACCCGATCCCGCACCCGATCGCGCACCCGATCCCGCTCCGAACTACCACCCCTTCCACCCGCACCCGCGCACGCCCAACCGGCTGGCGCCGCCGGGCACCATCGACAGTCAGTTCCACGTGCTGGGCCCGGTGGATGTCTACCCCGTGCGCCCTGGCGCCGCTTACGAAATGCCCAGCGCCACCTGGCAGGCGCTGCGCCGCATGCACGACGCCCTGGGCATCCACCGCGGCATCATCGTGCAGACCACCACCTACGGCGCCGACCACCGCGTGGTGCTGGACGGTCTGGCTGCGTTGGGCCCCGGCTACAAGGCCTGCGCCAACGCGCTGCTGTTTGAAAACGCCACCGACGCCGAGCTGGAAACGCTGCACAAGGCCGGTGTGCGCGGCGCCCGTTTTTCCTTCCGCCAGGCGCTGGGCGCCGTGCTGACGCGCCCAGCCTTCGACCGCGCCGTGGGCAAGCTGCGTGAACTGGGTTGGTACATGAAGATTCAGCCCGAACAGAGCGGCATCGTTGAAAGCGCGCACTGGTTCGAGCATCTGGAGCTGCCCATCCTGATCGACCACATGGGCCGAGCCGACGCCGCGCTGGGCCCCGACCGCTGCCCCAGCACCATCAAACTGCGGCAATGGCTGCAGCGTGGCAACTTCTGGGTGATGCTGTCGCTGGGCGAAAAGATCTCGAAAGTGGGCCACCCGTGGGATGACGTGCTGCCGCTGGCGCGCGCACTGGTCGACGCCGCACCCGAACGCTGCGTGTGGGCTTCCGACTGGCCGCACCCGGTGTCCAAGAACTCGCCGCCCAACGACGCCGACCTGCTGGAGCTGCTGTACCGCGTGGTGCGCAGCGAAGACGAACTGCAGCGCATCCTGGTGAAAAATCCGGCGCAGCTGTTTGGCTACGACACGTGAACAACCCCGCTGATG
>JANNMQ010000116.1:0-2514 GCA_031398045.1 Rubrivivax sp. | reverse complement strand
GGGGCGTACTTCGAATTCGGAAACTGGTCGAGCAGCTGTTTGAAGGCCTGGAAGGAATCGCGTGACGCACGCTGGTCGCGTTCCGAAAGGTCTTGGCCGGCGATGGAGCCCAGCAGACCCAGGCTGTCATTGAAGTTGATCACGCCGCGCAGGTACAGCGCGTAGTCCAGCGCCGGGCTGGACGGGTTGAGCTTGATGAAGCGTTCAACCGTGGACAGGGCCTGTACCCGATCGTCGAGTTTCCAGTGCAGGTAGGCCATGTCCAGCACGGCTTGCTGGGCCATCACCGATCCGGCGGCCAGGCCTTCAACACGTTCCAGCGATTTGATGGCGCGCTCAAAGCTGCCCGCCTCCATGTCTTCGCGGGCGTCTTTGTACAATCGGTCTGCAGTTCCGGTTGGGGTTTCGTCCTTGGGCGTGGATGCACAACCGCCCAGAAGCAGCAGCGCACACACCGCTGCCAAACCAGCCAGCAAGCGCAGAGGGGGCTTCCAGGGTCGACAGGTGTCGGTTGTTGGCTCGGTGCCCTTCAGCGCTGCTTGAAGATACAGCGCCTTGTCGGCCATCGGTCCTGCGGCCGGGGCAGGATGTCGGTGGCTTTCAAACAGCTCGCCAAGCACCAGGAAATTGATCATTGCGGATGTTGCCACTCGGTCCCGAAGCACCTGATTATAGAGAGGGGCCACCTGGGCCCGAGCCTGCTGGAATGGGGATGGAAAGCCCCGCACTGGTTGATGAACAAGAGCCCGGTGTGGTTGCTGAAGACGGCAGCGGCGCTGCAGAGCAGCGCGCCGCGCGGGTTAGCGCCGCGTTGCATGGTCAGCGCATCGACAAGGTGCTGGTCAGCATGGCGCCGGAGTTTTCACGCAACCACCTGCAGGGCCTGCTGGAACAAGGGCATGTCTGGCTTGACGGCCAACCAGCCAACGTCGCTTCGCGGCGCGTGCAGGTGGGCCAGCATGTGCTGGTGGAACTGCTGCCCACCGAAGAGAGCCGCGCCTTCACGCCACAAGCGCTGCCGTTGGTGGTGTTGTTTGAGGACGAACATTTGCTGGTGCTGGACAAACCTGCCGGCTTGGTGGTGCACCCGGCACCCGGCAATTGGTCGGGCACCTTGCTGAACGGCCTGCTGGCGCACCACCGTCTGGCGGCCACACTGCCACGCGCGGGCATCGTGCACCGGCTGGACAAGGACACTTCGGGTGTGATGATGGTGGGCAAGACGCTGGCGGCAGTCACGGCGCTGAGCCGTGCAGTGGCCGCCCGTGAGGTCAAGCGGCGTTACCTGGCTTTGGTGCACGGCGAGGTTATGCCGGACCTGTTCACGGTTGACGCGCCTGTTGGACGCGACGCACGGGTCAGGGTGCGGATGGCGGTGGTTTCCGCTGCAGCGGGCGGTCGTGCCGCGCGCACCGACGTGCAGTGTCTGGCGCGCAGCGGTGGCATCAGCGCTTTGAGCTGCACCTTGCACACCGGCCGCACGCACCAGATTCGGGTGCACCTGATGAGTCGGGGCCATCCGCTGGTGGCCGATGCGCTGTATGGCGGCAAGTCGGCACTGGGGCTGCAGCGGCAGGCCCTGCACGCCACTGAACTGGGCTTGGTGCATCCAGTGTGGGGCCAACCCATGAATTTTTGTGCGCCCGCGCCGGCCGACTTCGCGGCTGCCTGGGCCGCAGTGACGGGTACCACGGCTTGAGGGTCTGGAACCGGCTTGATGCACAGACCCCACAGGCGGGGCAGCCCAAACCGACGAGTGCGCGTTAGAATGTAGTGATCGTGGGCCAGCCGATGCACCTTGGGTGCCGCGCCCACTTGATACCCAAGCGGTACTGGCTTTGCCTGCGACCGTCCTAGACCCCGCTGATATTTGGCTCGGCAGCCGAGCGGGGCCCTTTGGTTTGACCGCTCCTGTTCGATCGACCCCA
This sequence comes from Rubrivivax sp., assembly GCA_031398045.1. Taxonomy (GTDB): domain Bacteria; phylum Pseudomonadota; class Gammaproteobacteria; order Burkholderiales; family Burkholderiaceae_C; genus Rubrivivax. The sequence continues at coordinate 586 of JANNMQ010000116.1, read as the reverse complement.
TCGATCCGCGTGGCCTGCAGGGCTGCGCCCCCGGATGAAACCTGTCGCCGTTGCATCGCAACGCTTGCACCACCCCACCTGTCATGAATACTGAAGAGGCCAAGCGAGTCCTCGAAGCAGCGCTGATTTGCGCCAGCAGCCCCATGTCCATCCACGAGATGCGCGCCTTGTTTGACGGCGAGGTGGGGGTGGACACGCTGCGCCGCATGCTCGATGAGTTGGTCAACGACTGGCAAACGCGGGGCGTGGAATTGGTGGCTCTGGCCAGTGGCTGGCGCTTTCAGAGCCGGCCTGAGATGCGCCTGTATCTGGACCGACTGCACCCTGAAAAGCCGCCCAAGTATTCGCGTGCGGCCATGGAGACGCTGGCCATCGTGGCTTACCGGCAGCCGGTGACACGCGGCGACATCGAAGACATCCGGGGCGTCACGGTGAGCAGCCAAATTGTCAAACAGCTTGAAGAGCGCGGCTGGATAGACGCCATTGGCTACCGGGAAGCGCCCGGGCGGCCAGCGTTGTATGCCACCACGCGCCAGTTCCTGGATGACCTGGGCCTGGCCAGTCTGGATCAGTTGCCTGCCATCCA
>JANNMQ010000115.1:0-7135 GCA_031398045.1 Rubrivivax sp. | reverse complement strand
CCATCAGCGTCACCGCCAACCGCCGCACGGAAGACCAGCAAAAGGTCAGTGTGTCCGTCACCGCCGTCACTGGCGCCACACTGGCTGAACGCAATGTCACCGACCTGTCGCAAATGGAAAGCTTGTCGGCCGGTTTTACTTTCAGCCGCTCGGGCGTGGACGCGCGTCCGTCCATTCGTGGCGTGCGCACGGAGAACGTGGCCGTCAACGGCGACACCACCATTGGCTACTTTGTGGACGGTGTTTACAAGTCGCGTGCACAACAGGCCATGCTGGGCTTTGTGGACGTGGCGCGGGTCGAGATTTTGCGCGGCCCGCAAGGCACCTTGTTTGGCCGCAACACCTTTGGCGGTACCGTGGCCATCACGACGGTGCAGCCCGAACTCAAAACCTTCGAGGCCAACGCCGGCTTTGAATTGGGCAGCTTCGGCAAGCAGCGTTTTGACGGCGCGCTGAACCTGCCGCTGGGCGAGATGGTGGCCATTCGCCTGGCCGGCATTGTTGACAAGGCCGACCCTTGGGTGAAAAACGACTACGACAGTGGCGGTGGCCTGTTCGACAAAGACCTGAAATACCTGCGTGCGTCGGTCAAGTTCAAGCCCACGCGCGACTTCGAAGCTGTGCTGCGCGCCGACATCACCGACCAGGGCGGCAACGGCGGTTCGGCCTTTGGCTACAAGCTGGCTGGCAGCTATTTGCACACGCCCACTTGCCAGCAGCTTTTCAACGCCAGCCTCTTCATTCTGAACACCCGGGGCGGCAACCGCGACGCCGTCAACGACTGCACACGCACCCAAGGGCAAGGTGACGGAACGGGTGGCAACGCGGTGGGGACGGGTGTGGACCTGGGAGTGCCTTTGCACAAGCCGGGGCAGCTGGACCGCATCAACAACGACTACCGGCCGTTGCTCGACTTGCGCGACAGCAACATCACCGCCGACCTGACCTACCGCTTGTCGGGTCTGACGCTGAAGTCCATCACCGGCTTTGCTGACTTTGCTGCCACACGCACACAGGACACCGACTTCTCAGCGTCCACGATTGGCCGTGACTACCAAGAGACCAAGGCGAAGACCTTCACCCAAGAACTGCAAGTGCTGAGCGACACGCAGGGGCCCTTGAGCTACGTGGCCGGGGTGTACCTGTTCAAAGATGAACTGCTGGGTCGTTTCATCAACCAACAAGAGCCACGCACCATTCGCTCGTCGGCAGTGGCCAACCCGATCACGTTGGCGCAAAACGGCGGCGGCTTCTTTGATTTGCAGCGACCAGAAACCGAGTCCACGGCTATTTACGGCCAGCTCAGCTTCCGCGCCACCCCGGCGCTGAGCGTGACCGCCGGCGCCCGCTACACGCGCGACAAGAAGTCCTTCAAGTTTGCCAATGCAAATTCGGTGCTGCCGTTGAACACCTCGGGCGCGCCCGATGGCAACCAGATCACCCTGAACACGCCCGACCCCAGCGACGCCGCCTATGGCAGCGCAGGCGCCACCAATTGCACGTTCAACCCGCCGCGCCCGGGGTTCAACTGCTTGCCCGGCACCAGCACCATCACCGGTGCTACTTACAGCGACGCCACTTTCAGCAAAGGCACCGGCAAAGTGGCTGTCGACTTCAAGCTGAGCGAAAGCCAGTTGCTTTACGCATCGGTGGCCACCGGCTTCCGTTCTGGTGGTTTCAACTCGGGCCAGGCGCTCGAGTCGGTGCGCACCTTCAAACCTGAAGAAGTGACAGCCTTTGAAGTGGGATCGAAAAATCGCTTCCTGGGCAACAAGCTGCAGGTCAACCTCGCTGCCTTCAGCAACGACTACACAAACCTGCAAGAGCAACGCCAACAAGTGGTGGGCGGCACCACGGTATCGGTGATTTTCAATGCCGCGAAGGCCAGGTCTCAAGGTCTGGAAGCCGAGGTGGAATGGCGCCAGAGCCGCAACCTCACGATGGGCGGCACCTTGTCGCTGCTGGATGCCAAGTACACCAGCTTCCCCGATGTGGCCTTGCCCTTTGGTACCAGCATCCTGGTGGCAGACGCCACATCGACGGCGCCACAAACCGACGCCAATGGCATCGTCATTGCACCCGCAGGCCAGCGTCGCATCTTTGCACCGGGCTACCAGTGCGGTGTGGTACCTGGTACCGGTGCTGCCGGTCAGCCCGCGGCGGCCTTTGGCTGCGATCTGTCGGGCAAACAACTGCCCTACGCTGCCAAGTACCAGGGTTCACTGTTTGCACGCTACGACATCAGCTTGCCCGGTGGCAGCACTTTGACACCCACGCTGGTAGCCACTTTCTCCAGCGGTTACTACGGTCAGCCCACCAACGCAGAAATAGAGAAGCAGGGTTCTTACGTGAAGACCGATTTCAAGCTGAACTGGCGCATGAACGAGCGCTTTGCGCTGCTAGCCTACGTGGACAACCTGAGCGACAAACAAACCACCAACCGCTTTGTATGGGGTGGCGGTGGCAACTTGCAGGTGAGTGCGGCTGCACCACGCACTTACGGCCTGAAGCTGTCGTACACCAGCTTCTAGCCACCAACGGGCCAGGCCCTGATGGGTCTGGCCTCGTTTCAAGGTTTCGTACGGCAGCGGCCTAATCCCGCAACGCTGCCCACACGTCCACATCCATCTGCAGCAGCAGATGGGGCAAGTCGATCAAGACCCAGTTTTCGGTCAGCCAGCGGCCGTCACAGCGCCACCAATCCGCCACCCGCATGCCTATCGGCCGCTGCGTGGCGGGCACGCCCAGGAAGTCACCCGTGTGCGTGGCCAGCACGCTGGGCCAACCCGTTGAAGCCACGAACGGGCCTTCCGCAATCCGCGCACGGTGACCTGCGCCTTTGCGGTTCGGGAAGGCATGCAAAAAGGGCTGTTGATGGTGGCGCTGAAAGCCGCTGATGCCCCGGGTGGTGCCAATGCCGCAAGGGCCATACCACATCATGTTCGGGTGCCAGAAGCGTTCCATGCCCATCGAGTGCAGGTTGACACCGTCGTAGTCCCACAAGCCTTTGAACATGGCCAAGGTGCGGCGCAGGCTGTTCTGCCCCACTGCGGGGTCGCTGGTGCCTAACAACAAGCCGTCGTGGGGCAAGGGGCCCGGCACCAACCAGTCACGGCCGCGGCTGGGCGGCAGCAGCGGGCGGCCGGCTTGGCGGGCCAGGTCGACGATGTCCAGCAGCACACGCGCTTCGGTCACCACACCGCCCACACCGTTGGCCTTGGGTTGCCAGCGGTAGAACTCGCCAAATCGCAAGGTCGCCGGTTCGCCCGTGGGTGCAATGCCCAGCCAGGGTTGTTTGAAGGTGCCGATGTAGTGGCCCATCGCTGTGGCCCACCAGCCTTCAGCGCGCACCGTGGGCGGTGAATGGGCCAGTTCACCTGCTGCCGGACTGATCCACTCGCCAGCAAAAAAGAGGTCAGTGCGGCGCTGCAGATCGGGGAATGCCGTTTGCAAGGGGCCGTAGAACTGGTCAAGCACCGCCTGCGTGCCGCCCAGTTCATTGATCGGATGAAACACGTGCCAGGGTGCGTCGCTGGCCACCTGCTCGCGCAGTGCAGCTGCCATGCCGGCACCGGGCAGGCGTTGCAGCAGCCGCCAAACATCGGCTTTGCAGGCTGCCAGCCTTTCAGCGTGTTGCGATGGGTTCATCGTGTGTTGGGGATCTGTTGGGTTTGAGGCAAGGGGCTACCCTTTGACCGCGCCTTGGGTGAGCCCGGAAACGATCTGCTTCTGGAACACCGCCACCAGGATGATCAGCGGGATGGTGATGCTCACCGCACCCGCCACACCCTGCATCAGCAACGCCTCGCTTTCGGCGGTGATTGAGTTTGCAATTGCTGCCGGCATGGTCATTCTCTCGGCATTGGTCAGGGCCGAGCTGAGCAGGAAGTCGTTGTAGGCCAGCAAGAAGCTGAAGAGCCCGGTGGTCACGATGCCAGGCCACATCACCGGCACGATGACGCGGCGGAAAGCCTGCCCGCGGGTGCAGCCGTCCACCTGTGCAGCCTCGTCCAGCTCGGCCGGGATGTGCATGAAAAACGATCGCAGCATCCAGATGGTGAACGGTTGGTTGATGGCCACCAGCACCAGCACCAGCGCAAAGGTGGTGTTGCGGATGCCCATGGCGTCGAACATGGCGAAGAACGAAGGCAGCAGTGTCGAGTGCGGTATCGCGCGAAAGGCCAGCGCCACCAGCAACAGCCAGAAGCCCAGGCTGCCGCGGTAGCGGCTGAAGGCATAACCTGCCAGGCAGCCCACCGTCAGCGACACCGTCACCACCGACAACGTGACCACGGCGGTATTGAAGAAGTTGACGTAGAAGGCCTGCTCCACCCACAGCCGGCGGTAGTTTTCGAAAGTGATGGGTGCCAGCCATTTCAACGGTGACGAGAAGGCGTCCACGTAGTCGCGCAACGAGATCAGCACCATCCACAGAATAGGCAGGCAGGCCAGCAACAGCCAGGCGGCAAGGCCCAGGTGCAGGGCGATGTGGGCCGTTGAGTTCTTGGTCTTCATGCCAGCCTCAAGCGGTGCCACGCTGTTCGCGCCAGGTGCGGCGCAACAGCGGGATCAACAGCACGCCAATGCCGATCAGCGTCAATACCGCCGCGGCGCTGGCCTTGAAGGCGTTGTTTTCTTCAAGCAGCACGGAATAGGTGAGGTACTGCACGCTGGTGGTGAAGGCGCCACGTGTCAGCACCAGTACGGGTTCGAACACGCGGTAGGCGTCCATCAAATGAATCAGCGTCACGAACGCCAGCAGCGGCGCCAGGTGCGGCAGCGTCACGTAACGCAGCTGCTGCCAGCGTGACGCGCCGTCCAGCCGCGCCGCTTCCAGCGAATCCTGCGGTACGCCTTGAAGGCCCGCGTAGAAGACGATAAAAGCAAAGGGCATCACGTGCCAGATGCCGTACAGGATGATCAGCAGCTGCGCCGACCAGGCCTGCGCCATCCAGAACACCTGAATGCCCACCTGCTGCAACAGATGCGGCACCAAGCCGTCGTCGCGGAACAGCCACTTGATGGCCAGCGCACCCACCACGGGGGTGATGATGAAGGGCAGTAGCGCCGCTGCGATGAACAGGCCCTTCAGCCGCTGGGTGACGTGGTTCATGGCCAGTGCCATGGCCAGGCCGCCGGCCAGGATGAAGGGCGTGGTGGCCAGTGTGTACAGCAGGGTGAAACGCAACGCGCTGATGAATTCGTTGTGGCCGTCGCTTGCGGCGGTGGCCGCGGACTGCTCCAGACCCAGGATGGTGCGGTAGTAGCTGAAGCCCACAAACTGGCAGTTTTGCAGCGCCCGGCCGGATGCATCCACCTTCGCGCGCTGTGTAGTGACCGCCGCAGCACCGAAGGGCCCAGTTTGCTGCACGGTGACCAGTGCCAACTGCGGCGTGCAGTTGCGCACCGACAGCCACAGCGTCATCACCATCGGGAACGCCAGCAAGGCCAGCATCAGCAGCACTGAAGGCGCCGCGAACTGCACAAAGCTCTTGCGCTTCACGGTTTGCCCCCGCGGATGTAGCCCTTTTCGATGGCCGCCAGGCGGTAAGACGCGGCCGCTCCGGCCAGCGCCTGAGCCGGATCACGCACCCCCTTGATGGCATCGGCCAACACCTTGCCCACCTGGGCATGCGCCAGCGTAAAGAAGGGTTCGGCCGGCCACAACTTGGCGCCGCCGGCGATGGCCCTTTCAACACCCACGCCGGTGCGGCCGGGTTTGTAGTTGCTGCGCACCCAGATCGTGAGGTCGTTGCCTGCCGCCACAGATTCAGCTGACAGCATTTCCATCAACACCTGGAACGTGGCTTCGCGCTGCGCCGCTCCGTTGCGCGGCATCACCACGCCGTCCCACCACAGGTGGGCCGCACTGCTGCCACCCGGCCGGGCTGCCGGTGCAGCTGCAAAATCGATCAGGCCGGCCACCCGCGACGCGCTGGGGTCGTCCATGCGTGCCGCGCGGCTGGCCCACAGCACACCCATCGCGGCGCGGCCCTGTTGCAGTTGGTTCATCACGTCGTCGGCGTTCGACGACAAGGCATTGGGCGACATGTAGGGCAAGACTGAGCGCATCAGGGCCACAGTGGCCACACCCTCGGGGCCGTGAAAGGCCGGTTCGGCGCTGCCGGGCAGGAAGAATCGACCTCCCATGCTGAACAGCAGGTTGGTGAACTCCGTGGCCAGGTCCCCGCCCTGGGCAAAGGTCTGCGCAATGGGGTTGGCGATGCCGGGTTCCTTGGCGCGCAGCAGCGCGGCGGCCTGCAGCATCTGTTCGTAAGTGGCGGGCACCGCAATGCCGTGGCGCTGGAGCAGATCGCGCCGGTAGTACAGGTTCTGCGTGTTCTGCATGAAGGCGATGGCCATCACCTCGCCGTCCATGCGCACCAGCATGCGTTCTTCGAGCTGGTAGCGTGCGCCGTACCTGCGCACCAGGTCGGTCAAGGGATACAGCTGACTGCGCGCGTAGAGGTCGCTGAACACGCTTGCCGACACCACGGCGGCGTCGAAGGGCGACTTGCCGGCCGAGGCGAAGGCCGTTTCCACCTCGTGGTTCACGCGCGAGGTCAGCTTGACATTGACGTTCAAACCGCCGCCATTGCAGGCCATGGCCACCTTGGCCAGATGCTGCATCACCGGGAATGAATTGGCCACGAGTTCCAGCCGGGCCTGCAGGCCCGCTTTGCGGCACAGGGGCTCGGCCCAGGCGGCGGTAGCGGCCGGCCCGCTGATCGAACCCGTTGCCAACGCAGCCTTCAGAAGTTGACGTCGGCGCATGTTCAGGGGCCCGTGCGTATGCGCAGTGTGCTGACTGCGTCGAACAGAAAACAGCGCGCGGCTTCGGTGGTTAAGGTCAGCGGCCTGTCGATGGCCACCCTGAAGGTTTTGGGCGTGCGGGCCAGCACCAAGTGTTTGCCAGCGCGCACGGTGACCTGCGTGGCCTCGCCGGTGAGTTCAACACTGAAGACGGTGCCGTCGACGCCGGCCAGCTCGGCGTCCGCCCCGGCCGTCGCCGCTGCTTCGGCCAGGCTCAGGTCTTCCGGCCGCACCCCCAGCACCACACCGGCTTGTGTCTGACCGCCAAGACCCGCGATGCGGACCCCGGGCGCAACAAAGCAGCCGGCCTGCAATTCGCCTT
>JANNMQ010000112.1:0-3366 GCA_031398045.1 Rubrivivax sp. | reverse complement strand
GCGGCGGACTGCAACGATTGAACGCAGTCAATGAGCGCGGGCAGAAAGGTTTTGCATAAATCACCCACCAGCAACGCATCCAGAAATGCACGGCAGGCTGCTTCGTAAGGCGCGTCAGGTAGAAGCCAGCTGGAATGCTGTTTGGCTTCACGCAATGCTTTTTCCTGCCAGGCGGCCATGCGCTCGGCGAACGCCTGAACCGCCTGGGCGTCATCGGCCTTCAAATCGGTGGGGCAGGCGCCTGCCAGGGCCTGATACAACATGATTTCGTCAGTAGCCGAGGGAGCTGTCAGCGGGCCGCCGCCCGGGCCAGCCAGCGTGGTGCGTGCCGACTGATGCGCGACCATCCAGCTGCGCAGCGTGTTGCCCCAGGCGTCAGGCATCTCACTGAGCACTGCCAGTCGGGCGCGCGTGTCTTCGCCGCGCTTGTGATCATGTGTGGCGGTTGCCAGCAGCGCGTGCGGAAAATCTTTGGCCCGACGGGCATTAGCAGCGTGAAAAGCAGCCACACCCGGTGCCACATCAGCCGGGTAAGACCCCACGTCATTGCGCGACAACAGCGGCGCGTACCGGTAAAAGGCCGTGTCTTCCACCGACTTGGCGGCCAGCGGCGGCGTGATTTGCTGAAAACGGGTCACCGCCCGCTCGCGCAGTTTTTTCTTGTCTTCGCTCTCGTCTGATGAAACGTCGGCCAGGCCCAGCCAGCCGGTGACGTCTGCCAGCAGTGCATGGTCGGGCAAGTGCAGAAGCACCTGAGCGCGTCCCATGGCGTCGGCCAGCACGCGCTGGTCTTCAGCGCTGGTGATGGAGTCAGCCGAATGGCAGCGGTAGCGCCGAAACGACGCCAGCAAGGCGGTGACAACCCGGCGGACTGTCGACAAGGGAATTTCGCCGCCGCCGGGCGAGTCACCGTTAGCGTAACGGTGAAGCGCATGCGTCAACGCATCGAGTTCACCGACAAAATTCTCGGCCAGCAATTGCTGGCGCGCGGCCAGCACGTGCGCTTCTAAATCTGATGTGTCGCCTGTCAATGCGGCCCAGAGCGACCGCAGCGCGCGCTCGCCATCGCCATCGTGCAGCACGGCGCCCACCTGGTCCATGAAGTCATAACCGGTGGTGCCGTCGGTCTGCCAGGCGGGTTGAAGGTTTTCGCCGGGCGTCAGGATTTTCTCGACCACGACCCACGCCGGTTGCTGATCGAAAGGTGCCGGGCGTGCCGATTGCAAACTGGCCAGCCGACGGCGCAAGCGCATGCAATAAGCCGCCGGATCGCTCAGACCATCGACATGATCGACACGAACGCCATCGATCAGACCGCGGCGATACAGATCAAACACCATTGCATGCGTGGCTTCAAACACCGGCTCCAGCTCAACCCGGACCCCGGCCAGATCAGAGACTTCAAAAAAACGCCGCCAGTTGATTTCTTCAGCCGCATTGCGCCAGCCTGACAGGCGGTAGCGCTGCTGATCGAGCAGCGTGAGCAGGCTGGCGCTTCCGCCGCCGTACGCATGGCTTTTCAGGATGGCGTCGATCGCGCGTTGGCCTTCGGCGCTGGAGGCGGCGTCTGCCAGCTGCTGGGCGGAGCGGCCATGCAAAGATGGATGGGCCTCCAGCAGCTTGACCACACTTTCCGGCGCCAGGGGCAACTGCTGGTCGTAGCAGGCCAGCGCCAGCCGGCCCGTGGCTGAATCGAACTGCAGTTTCACATCGCCCGCCGCCAGCGTCGCGTGAAGGGTGCCGCCCAATATCGGCAGCAGCACCTTGCCGTGAAGGTGCGGGGCCGGGTGGTCCCAGTCGATGTCAAACCAGTCTGCGTAGGCACTCTGCCGGCCCCACTGCAACACGTCTTGCCAGTAGGGGTTGGTGCCCGGTGCAACGCCCATGTGGTTGGGCACGATGTCGATCACCAGACCCATGCCGGCGGCGCGCAGTTTCGAGACCAGGCGCAGCAGACCGTCCTCGCCGCCCAGTTCCGGGTTGATGCGCGTCGGGTCAATGACGTCATAACCGTGCGTTGACCCGGGCCGCGCCGCAAAGAGGGGCGACACGTAAAAGTGACTGATGCCCAGCGCGGCGTAGTAGTCCACCGTGGCGGCTGCCGCGTCGAAGTTGAAGTCCCGGTGCAACTGCAGGCGCACCGTGGCCCGGATGCGGTGGGAAGCCCCCTCAGTGACCGTATAGCCTGTTTCAAGCATCAAATCGGCCTCTAGCCCAGATAAAACGTGCGCAAGCAGCTATGGAAATCATAGCATTCAAGATGTCGCTGTACCGCGCGCCTGCGCCAGTTTTGCGAAACGGCGCACGGCTTCAGGCTGTTGCAGCAGGGCCGTGGCCTCTTGCGGCAGGCGCTGCTGCCAGTTGGGATGAATCTCAACCGTGCCGGGCAGGTTGGGCTGCTCAATGATGCCAAACACATCTTCCAGCGGCACCATCACCAGCGGCGATGGCGTGCTGCCGACAAAGGCCAGCACCTCGTCCAGCGGCGCCGATGCCGGTTCAGCGCTTGCCTCGGTGCAACGGGCTTGCTGCAGCGCCGCCCACAAGGCCTGTCGGTCAGCGTCACGCTCCTTCGCCGGTTCATCTGCAGCGGTTCCCGGTGGGTAGAGATTGAGCCGATGCCGCCACTCTATGTCGCGGCCTGCCCACCAGCCAGCCACGGTGGCCAGATCATGGGTGGACGTGGTGGCCATGGCGTCTGACGCCCACGCGCTGGGTGGCAAGAACTTCACGCCGTCGCGCTGAAACCAGAGCGTGCGTATGCCCAGCAGCCCGGCGCTGGCCAGCCGTTCGGACAAGCCCTCGGGTACCGTTCCCAGATCTTCCCCAATCACGATGGCACCATGCCGCCAGCTTTCAAGCGCCGTGAGCCGGAGAAGATCGTCGAGCGGATAGCGCAGATAAGCGCCGCTTGAAGCCGGCTGGCCGTCAGGCACCAGCCAAAGGCGCGCCAAACCCAGAATATGGTCAATTCGAATACCGCCAGCGTGGCGCATGTTGGCGCGGAGCATGGCCAGCCACGGCGCAAAGCCTTGCGCGGCAAGCGCCTGGGGCGAAAAAGCACCCAGCCCCCAGCCTTGCCCCTGCGTGCTCAGTTTGTCTGGCGGCGCCCCGATGGAGAGGCCCCCCAGGGTGGCCGATTGCAGGCCCCAGGCCTGGCTGCCCCCCGGGTCAGCGCCCACGGCCAGGTCGGCGACGATGCCAATCGGCATGCCGGCCTGGCGGGCGCTCGCCTGCACTGCTGCACAGCCCGCATCGGCCTGCCACTGCAAAAACTGGTGGAACCGAATTTCTTGCGCATGCGATTGCGCAAAGGCCTGAACCTGCGCGCTTCGCGGGTCATGGAATTTGGCTGGCCATTGCCGC
>JANNMQ010000026.1:0-5618 GCA_031398045.1 Rubrivivax sp. | reverse complement strand
TTGTCTGAGCAAGACCCGCAAGACGAACTGCGTATCGAGCTGAACCGCGGCCTGGCCAACACGCTGGGCATATCGGCCAACGACGCCGCGCAGGCGCTGCGGGTGGCTTTTGCTGGCGTGGAAGTGGGTGACTGGGTGGACCCCAGCGGGCAGGCGCGCGACGTGGCCGTGCGGCTGCGCCCTGAAGACCGCGTCAGCGCGTCCAACATCGAACGCCTGCCGGTGGCCGTCAGCGGGGGCACAGCAGGCGCCGGGCAGATGGTGCCGCTGGAACAGATTGCCACCGTCAGCATGGGCAAGGGCCCCAGCCAGATTCAGCACGCCGATGGCAAGCGCACCATATCGGTGGCGGCCAACGCACAGGGCCGGTCCCCTGGCGAAGTAACGGCCGACGCCTTGAAGCTGGCCAAGGCGATGGACTTCCCGCCGGGTTATGGCCTGGAGTTGGCTGGCGCTTCGCGCGACCAGCAAGAAGTGTTCAAACAAATGAGCATCGCACTGTTCAGCGGCGTGGCGCTGATGTACTTGATTCTGGTGATGCAGTTCGGTTCTTTCACCGCACCGCTGCCGGTGATGGTGTCGTTGCCGCTGTCGCTGATCGGCGTCGTGGTGGCTTTGTTGCTCACCGGCGGCACGCTGAACCTGATGAGTTTCATCGGCGTCATCATGTTGATGGGCCTGGTGGCCAAAAACGCCATCCTGCTGCTGGACGCCGCGCGTGTGCTCGAGGCTGAAGGTGTGGACCGCGAAGAAGCGCTGATGGCCGCCGGTCGCAAGCGGCTGCGGCCGATTTTGATGACCACGCTGGCGCTCATTGCCGGCATGCTGCCGGTGGCCATCGGCGTGGGCGAAGGTGGTGAGTTCTACCGCCCCATGGCCATTGCCATCATTGGGGGCACCATCACCAGCACGGTGCTCACCTTGTTGGTTATTCCCAGTTTCTACGACAGCATAGAAAACGCGCGTGACGGCTTTTTGGCGCGCCTGCGCCGGCGTGTGCAGCAGCGCGGTGCTGCGTTGGGCTTTGTGCTGACGGCGCTGGAGGCCCTGTGCACGCTGCTGATGCTGCGCTGGCTGTACCGCGCGGTCAGGCGCTGGCTGCCCGCCGGTCTGTGGCGCGGCGGCCGGCGCTCCGCTGCATGATGCAGGCCGCCTCGCTGCGGCAGGCCGGCCTTTTGCCCGCGCTGGAAACTGTGGCGCGCCAGGCGGGCGCGCTGATCATGCAGGTCTACGGCACGGCCTTTGACGTGCAGCACAAGGCCGATGCGTCACCGGTCACCGAAGCCGACGAAGTCGCTGAAGCCTGCATCACATCGGCGCTTCAAATGTTGGACGCGCACATTCCGGTGGTGGCAGAAGAAGCGGCTGCACGTGGTCTGGCGCCTGCGGTGGGCGCCTGCTTCTGGCTCGTGGACCCGCTGGACGGCACGCGCGAATTTGTGGCGCGCAATGGCGAGTTCACGGTCAACATCGCACTCGTCGAGGCCGGCGCGCCGGTGCTGGGCGTGGTTTATGCGCCGGTGCTGGATGAGTTGTATCTGGGTGCCGTCGGGCAGGGTGCCTGGCTGGTCAGCCGCGGCCAACGCAGGGCCATCAGCTGTCGACGGGTGCCCGCCGATGCTGCGGTGCTGGCGTGCAGCCGTTCACATGGTGACGAAGCTGCACTGGACCTTTGGCTGCAGCACACCCAGCCCGGCCTGCGCCTGGGCCAGCGCAAGGCCGTAGGCTCTTCACTGAAATTTGGCCTCTTGGCCGCGGCGCAGGCCGATGTCTACCCGCGCCTGGGGCCCACGATGGAATGGGACACCGCCGCCGGGCATGCGGTGTTGCGCGCTGCGGGCGGTGAAGTGGAAGGCCTGGATGGGCAGCCCTTGTGCTACGGCAAAGCGGGGTTTCGCAACCCGCACTTTGTGGCCTGGGGCCGCCGTTAGGCCCTGCCGCCCTGCCGGGGAAGAGGCCTTGCAGCCTGGGAGAATCGGGTGGTTGGGGGCCCGCTGTCGTCTTCTAGAATCACGCAACCCGATGACAGGACCACCGATATGCCTTCTACCCGACGTTCCAAGTCATCTGCGACTGCGGCCCCTCACGGTGAAGGTGCAGCGGGGGCGGGCTCAGCGGTGCGGGTGCTGAAAAAGTACCCCAACCGGCGCCTCTACGACACCCAAACCAGCAGCTACATCACCCTGGCCGACGTGAAACAGATGGTGTTGCGGGGTGAAGACTTTGAGGTGCTTGACGCCAAGACTTCCGAAGAACTCACCCGCAGCATCCTGCTGCAGATCATTCTGGAAGAAGAGTCGGGTGGTGTACCGATGTTCAGCACCGAAACCCTGTCGCAGATCATCCGCTTCTACGGCCACGCGATGCAGGGCGTGATGGGCACAATGATCGAGAAAAACCTGCAGGCTTTTGTGCAGATGCAAGCGCAGTTTGTGCAGCAGGGCAAGGGCCTGTACGACCCCAAACACCTCAGCCCCGAAGCCTGGACCCGCTTCCTGGGTGCCCAGCCGACGGCATTGCAGGGTTTGTTGGGTGGTTATGTGGAGCAGAGCAAGGCGCTGTTTGAACAGATGCAACAAGCCGGCGCGCTGTTCCCAGGCATGGCCGGTTTCCCAACAGGCAAAAAGTAGGGCAGGGGCCCCTGTGGCCAGGGCCGCAGGCGCGATGCACCAGAATCGCGGCATGACAGACATCCCAACACCTGCCGCCGCTTTGGCAAGCGCATCCAAACCACCCACGGTGGGTTTTGTATCGCTCGGCTGCCCCAAGGCGCTGACCGATTCAGAACTGATCCTGACCCAGCTGCGTGCCGAAGGTTACGAAACCAGCAAAACCTACCAAGGCGCTGACCTCGTCATCGTCAACACCTGCGGTTTCATCGACGATGCGGTGAAAGAGAGCCTCGACACCATCGGCGAAGCGCTGGCGGCGAATGGCAAAGTCATCGTCACCGGCTGCCTGGGCGCCAAAAGCGGCGATGACGGCAACAACCTGGTGCGCCAGGTGCACCCCAAGGTGTTGGCCGTCACCGGGCCCCACGCCACCCAAGAGGTGATGGACGCGGTGCACCTGCACGTACCCAAGCCGCACGACCCTTTTGTAGACCTGGTCCCTGCCGCGCGCGCTGAATTTCGTGGCGTGGCGGGCATCAAGCTCACGCCGCGCCACTACGCCTACCTGAAGATCAGCGAAGGCTGCAACCACCGTTGCACGTTTTGCATCATCCCCAGCATGCGCGGCGACCTGGTTTCGCGCCCGGTGGGCGACGTGCTGAATGAAGCCCGCGCGCTGTTTGAAAGTGGCGTGAAGGAGCTGCTGGTGGTCAGCCAGGACACCAGTGCCTACGGTGTTGACCTGAAGTACCGCACCGGGTTCTTTGACGGCCAACCGGTGAAGACCCGGCTGCTGGAACTGTGTGAACGCCTGGGCCAGCTGGCTGAACCTTTTGGCGCCTGGGTGCGGCTGCACTACGTTTACCCCTACCCCAGCGTGGACGATGTGCTGCCGCTGATGGCGCAGGGCCGCGTGCTGCCTTATCTGGACGTGCCCTTTCAACATGCCCACCCTGACGTGCTGAAGCGCATGAAGCGCCCCGCCAGCGGCGAGCGCAATCTGGAGCGGCTGGCGCGCTGGCGCGAGCTGTGCCCGGACATCGTGGTGCGCAGCACCTTCATCGCCGGGTTTCCGGGCGAGACCGAAGCCGAGTTTGAAACCCTGCTCGACTTCTTGCGCGAAGCGCAGATTGACCGCGCCGGCTGTTTTGCCTATTCACCGGTGAAGGGCGCCACTGCCAACGACTTGCCCGGCATGCTGCCGCAAGCGGTGCGCGAAGAGCGCCGGGCCCGCTTCATGGCGGTGGCTGAAAGTGTGTCCACGGCCAAGTTACAGCGCCGTGTGGGCGCCACCATGCAGGTGCTGGTGGACCATGCACCGGCGCTGGGGCGCCGCGGCGGTGTGGGCCGCAGTTATGCCGACGCACCCGAAATCGACGGCACTGTGCGCCTATTGCCGCCGGAAAAAGCCAGCAAGACGCTGAAGGTGGGCGAATTCACACGCGCCCGCGTGGTGCAAGCCGTTGGGCATGACCTGGTGGCCTTGCCCATCTGAAGCTGACTGGATGAACCTGACTGGAGCCCCTGCATGGCGCTTGACCTCAGCACCGAGCTGATACACCACACCTACCTGCCGCCCGACGGATTTGCGGCGCCGCAGCCTGGGGTATTCAAGGCCAGCACCGTGCTGTTTAAGGACGTGGCTGCGCTGCGCAGCCGCGACTGGCGCAGCCGGGAGGGCTACACCTACGGCTTGCATGGCACGCCCACCACCATGCTGCTTGAGGAGCGCATCGCCACGTTGGAAGGTGGCCGCCAATGTCTGCTGGTGCCCAGCGGGCTGGCGGCGGTGGCGCTGGTGGATCTGGCCTTGTTATCCCCTGGTGACGAAGTGCTGCTGCCTTCGAATGTGTATGGCCCCAGCCGTGAACTGGCGCGCAACGAACTGGCACGTTGGGGCATCACGCACCGGCTGTACGACCCGATGGATGCCGGCGCCTTGCAGTCAACTATCAGCCCGGCCACCAAGCTGGTCTGGCTGGAGGCACCGGGCTCGGTGACGATGGAGTTTCCCGACCTGGCCGCGCTGGCCCTGGTGGCCCGCAACCGGGGTGTGCTGACGGCGCTGGACAACACCTGGGGCGCCGGCCTGGCACTGCGCGGTTTTGAGCACGGCATTGACGTGGTGATGCAGGCGTTGACCAAATACCCCAGCGGCGGCGGCGACGTGCTGATGGGCAGCGTCACCACCGCCGACCGGGCGCTGCACGAACGCATCAAAGGCACCCACATGCGCCTGGGCTTGGGCGTGGCGGCCAACGATGTGGAGCTGGTGCTGCGTTCATTGCCCAGCCTGGCGTTGCGTTACACGGCGCAAGACCAGGCGGCTCGGCTGCTGGCCCAGTGGTTGCAGAGCCAACCGCAGGTGGCCCGGGTGCTGCACCCGGCGCTGCCCGGGTCGCCGGGCCATGAACACTGGGCGCGCCACTGCACCCAGGCCGCGGGCATCTTTTCGGTGCTGCTGCAGCCCAGCTACACAGCAGCGCAGGTGGACCGGTTTGTGGATGCGCTGCAACTGTTTGGCATCGGCTATTCATGGGCCGGGCCCATCAGCCTGGCGGTGCCCTACGACCTGCGCCAGATGCGCGAGGGCACGGCGCTGCAAGGCCATTTGGTGCGCCTGTGCATAGGCTTGGAGGCGGTGGCTGACTTGCAGGCTGATTTGCAGCAGGCGTTGCAGCAAGCATTCGCGGGCTGACGGCAGCACAGACCGTCAGCAGATTGCGAGCGCCCACACGATTGAATGGATATAGGCTGTGCGGTGTGCTGCGTAGCGAAGTAAAGGGGGAATTCACCGGCCGCAAGGCCGGTGAAGGAGGACATGAGCGCAACAGTACACCGCACAGTCCATATCCCGCCTCACCAGTGAATCCGCTTTCAGTCTTTACCCGGCCCCGAAACCTTGTGCCGCATCAGCCGCCACTTTTGCGCTTCGCGCGACCTGGCCTTCGGCAGCTTCGCTGCCTAGTCCTTCGGACCTGATGAGACTTTGTGTCTCATCAGTCG
>JANNMQ010001093.1:0-12932 GCA_031398045.1 Rubrivivax sp. | reverse complement strand
CTGTGCAAGCTGATGCTGCCAGCGTCAGCCGTGCCCGGTGCTGACACGTCCAGCAGACCCTGCAGTTCGATGCCACCCAGAGCCGCCTGGGCCACGATGCGGCCGGCCCCGCCGTAGACGGCGCCGTTGTCGGCCGTGTTCAAGCGGTAGCCTGCGGCCGATGTGGTGGAGCCGGCACCAAACCGCACCGCTGTCACGTTAGCGGCGGTGCCACTGGCGCCGAAGGTCAGGTTGCCGCCGGGCGCTTGCACAACACCCAGCTGTTCTACCTGCTGTGCAGAAAAGGACAAGGCGGCCCCTTGGCCCACGCGTTCGCTGCGAGTGAAAGCCTGGCTATCGTTTTCGATGCGCAGGGTGCCGGCGGGGGCGGCGGCGCCATGCTCGGTGCCGGCTTGCGCGGTGACACGGGCTGCTTTCAGCGTCAGATCGCGTTGTGCTTGCACCAGACCCTGGCCACTGAACACGATGTCGCCCAGAGACGCCAGCCGCACCTGGTCAAATCCCAGTTGTTGTGTGCCGCCCGCGGCATCGGCGCTGCCCAACAGCAGCCCGCCGGACCGTGTTTCTGTGGACACAGGCTTGGCCAGGATTTCCAGGCTGCCGATGCCCGAGGTGGTGGCATCGGCGGGCACCAGCGAAGTATTGCGCAGCGTCAGTTCGCGTGCCTCCAAACGCACGGCAGGGGCCGCTGGGCCGATGCCGCGCAGCGATGGTGCGTCGATCAGCAAGCGATCCAGCGACAGTGACACTGATTCCTGAAATTCCAGGCCCGACAGCGCCGTCAAACTCAGCCCGTCCAACTCCTTCAACCGTTGCAGCAGCGCGCCGTTGAGGGTGGTCTTTTGCGCATCGGTGCTGGTGGCGCCGCCGATGGCGAAGCGACGGGCCGTCAAAGCCAGGCTGTGGGTCTGCAAATTGGCCACTGAGGACAAGCCCAACGAAGACGTGGCACCCAAGTCGACGTGTTCACCCGCCAGCGTCGCGCCGTCGTTCACCTGCAGCCGCCCGCTGGTGCCTTGGGCCTGGCCCGCTGTGACTGCGCGGTCAACCCACACATCACGGGCACTCGACACCAGCGCATGGGCGGCATCGCCCAGCACCGTGATGCGGCGCGCGGCCGTGCTGGTGCCTTCCGACTGCAGCCTGGTGCCGCTGGCCAGCTGCACACTGTCCTGGGCCACCAACATCACTTCAGGTGCCGCCAGTGCCTGGGCCGTGGCCAACAGGCTGACCTCGCTGGCCAACGGCAAAACCCGGGTGGTGATGCCATCGTCGTCCAGGCTGCGCAGGCCACCGATGAGCACACTGCCAGCCTGGCTGCGCGTCAGGCTGGAGGCTGTCACCAGGGACTGTGTGGGGTCTGTGTTGGAAGACGCCAGCACATCGTCCACCACCGCCATGCGCCCGCCCGTCACCGCAAGGTCCAGCTCACCACGCCGGCCGCCGTTGCTGTTGCCCAGCTCCAGCTGCGTGTTCACGCGCAAGGGTTGTGCGGCCCACAGCGCAATGCGCCCAGCGTCGCTGGGCAGCGCTGGCAAGGGCAGGTCACGGCGTTGCGCGTTGCGCTGCAGCAGGTTGTCAACGGCAGTGACGTCGATGCGCGAGCGGGCCAGCACGGTGGCCGCAGGTTCAACCTGGATGCGGCTGACTTCGCCGCTGTGACCCTGCGCGCTGAGGTGGGTGAAGGCGCCTGTGACCAGCACGCCACCGTCGTCATTCAGCAAGGGGGCGGTCAAGGCCGATTTGCCTTGGTCGGCGGCCAAAGACACCATCACCGCACCCGGCAGCAGGCCGTAGCGGGCCGGCAGCAGGGTGTAGCGGCCGGGGGCCAGCGCAGAACCTGGCATGGTGATCTCAACTTGCGCGCCGGCCTTCAGCGCCGCCGCCGCACCAGACATGACTTCGGCATCAAGAGGCGCAAATTCGTAGCTGCGGTTGGGCAGCACCGCGTACAGACCCGACGCCGCCAGCGCATCGGCCGAGCCACCCACACCGGCCACAAACTCCCACGCCTGCAACCGGCCGCCGCCAGCCGCCGAGATGCGCGCGCCGGGGTTCAATACCAGTTGTTCGCCGTTCAGCACCACGGCCTTGCTCAGCGGTAGGGCATCCAGCAGGCGGATATCGGCATTGCTGGTGGCGTCTACCGGCTTGGCGCTGCCGTCGCTGCGGAACAATCCCGTGGCGCGGTACTGCCATTGTGTGCCGTTGACTGTGGTGCCCAGCGGAATGGTGAGACCTTCACTGGCCACCGACAACTCCGCGCCTTCCAGCACCCGCAGCTTGTCGGCCGTGGCTTCAATGCGGCCATAGGGCTGGCGCATCACGCCGCCCAGATCGATCCAATCGGCTTTCAGCTTCAATGCACCCATGGCCGACAGAGGAGCCAGGCTGGTGCTGCCACCGGCGGGCAGATAGGTCGCGAAGTAGGAGTCTCCGGCCAGACCATCGATGTGGAAGGCCGACATCGTGCTGGCGCCCGTTTGGCCCGCCGTGAACTGCAGTTCGCCGGCAAACCCCAAGCTGCCGCTGGCTGATGAGTTCAAACCGCGTGCGGTGCCGATCAGGCGCACCTCACCGTCACGACGGGTGTGGCTCCCCTGGGTGTCAAGCGTCGCGTTCAGGCTGGCCCCCTTGAAGCCCTGCAAGGCCAGATCGCCCACCACGTCGATCAGTGCCGCGTCAACGCGCAAGGTGGCGTCACCGCTGGTGGCGACGGGTGCGGCTTCGAAACTGGTGCGCGGCGTGCGGCGCTGGTCACCCAAGGCCACATAAGCGGCGGTGATCTGGGCTTCGCTGTCGACCAGGCCGGCCAAACGCGGGCTGTTCAAGACCACCGAACGTGGAGCAGCCAGCGTCAGGTTGCCGTCAAGAACAATGCGGTCGTCGGCCCTCAGCTCCAGTTGTGCAAAGCCGGCGCGCTGCAACAGCGGGTTGGACAGCTCGGCCACCCCGTTTTGCAGCGCCTGATTCAAAGGCCGACCGGCTTGCAGATTGGCGGGAAGGCTGCTGGGCTCGTTGCCGGTGACGATGACTTCTCTGGGTGCGGTGGAATAGGCAGCGCCCGAAGTCTGGCGTTCGCGGCCATTCAGGCTGAGGTTGAGCATGAAGCTGCCGCCTTGGGCCTGGGTGTCGGCCGCTTGCGCATGCACGGTTGCAGCCAGATGCACACCTTCGGCCGACGACACGCTCAAGTTGCCGCCGTTTTTGGAAATTGAAACCGGCGCAGGGCCCGCTGTTGACAAAACTTCGGCCGCGTGGCCACGCAGGTCCAGCACCGACCCCCTTTGTGCAACGACATGGCCACGTTCTGCATTCAGCGTGATGCTGCCGCCGCCATACACGGTGCCGACGGCGCGTCCCAGGCGGTCCGGGCTCCGCTCATCGGTGCCCGCCACCGACAGCCGGGCGTTTGCACCGAGCCAGAGGGACTGCGCTGGGTCGTAGCCCTGGTTGTCGTCAAAAACTCCGGCGGTTTGGCCGCCACCGCGCTCGCCAGCCAGCGTCAACGTGACGGCGCCGCCGGGCGCGCTCAACCCACCGTCCACCGTGAGTTGACGGCGCGCACTCAGGCGCAGGCTGCCGGCAGCTTCGGTGCTGACGAGGGCGCCGCGCTCCATCACCACCGCCGATCCCTTGGTGCCGGTCAGCCGGTTGGGGGCAGTGGCACCGGTGATGGACAGCGACACCGGTGCGCGCTGTGCAGCCAGCGGTTGCACGGCCACGCTGGCGAATCGGCCCTGTTCATCGGTGCTGCCAGCGGCCGTCAGGTTCAGCAGGTTCTGCAGCTGCAATTGCAGATGCAAGCCGGAAGCCAGCTTCACATCGCCCAGGGTGGACAAGGCGATGCTGCCAAAACCGCTGCCACTGAACAGCCGGTCGTCCAGGTTGCTGTTGGCACCCGCTTGCCCCAGCGTCAATGACGGTAGACCGCTGAGGGACAGGCTGCCGCCCCGCGCAAAGTCAAAACCCTGCAAGGTGCCCAACCAGCCGTCAAAGTCGCCCGGTAGGCTTTGCTGGATGTCGGCGCCGCTGTTCAGGGCCAGCGTCACGCTGCCAGCGCGGCCCCGGGTCACCGAATTGCCTGCGCGCCGCGCGCCGGCCGACACATCCACCACGGCGCCAGGCGCAGCCACCAGGCTGGCGGCCGAAGTGAGCACCACGTTGCCGCCGTTCAATGCCACCGTCTCACCGTCAGCTGCGTCATTTGCTTTGGCCGCAGACGGTGTGATGCTGTCAGTGACCCAGGTGCCCGCCGTGCTCAGCCGCGCTGCCGCGCCCAGGCTGATGTCAGCGCGCAGGTCGGCTGCAATGGCCGCGGTAGTTATTTCAAAACGGCCCCCCGGCACTGCAATCTGCCCGGCAATGTCGGCCTGACCAGCTTGCACCTGGAAGCTGCCGCCGGGCGCCAGTTGTACCGAGGTGCCTTCAGTGACGGCAAAGCGGTTGGCGACGAGAAACTTCATCGATCCCAGGCCGGCGCTGGCCAGCTGGTTGGCCGAGACCACCAGCGTGGGCTGCAGGTTGTTGTCGACGTCGGCTTGCAATGCATCATCAAACAGGTCGCTGGGTCGGCGGCGGGCCGGGCTGGACTGCAACACCGCCGATCCCAGTGCGGAGTCGGTGATGCGGGCACGGCCAAACTGCAGTGTGCCTCCCTTCGGCGGCGTGGAGGAAGGGTTGGTGCTGCGCCCGTCCTGCGCGGGCCCGGTGATGGCCTGCGCCAGCACATCACCTGCAAAGTAGGCGCGGCGCCCCACGATGGTGGCACTGCCGGCGTTTTTGCCTTCCAGATAAGCGGGCACCGCTTCCACGCGGAATGTGGCGGTGCCGGTGTCAGTGCGTGATTTGGAGTTGCCCAGTTCGTCGTAGCGCACGGCCTTGTCGGCTTTGTCCAGCGTCACCCACTGCGTGCCCTGCCGCACCAGGCTGGTCTTCACGCTGCCTGCTTGAAATTGCAGGCTGCCGCCCGAGATGTCCAGCGCAGCGCGAGCGTCCACCGCCACGCCGCCGTCGGCCTGGATGTTGATGCTGCCGCCGCTGGTGGACCACTCGGCTGCGGTGCGCGCCACCGTGTTGTACAGCCCTGAAACGTTGGCGATGCTGGGCGCTTTGCGTGCGTCGAAGAACACTTCTTCGCGGTACAGCACGCCATCGCGCTGCAGCGGCGAATCGGCCAATTCGATCTGGAACAAGCGCCCGCTCATCTGGTTGCGCGTGGCAGCGATCGGCACGTCCTTCAAACCCGCCACATCCAGCACGGCGCCGGCGCCCAACACCACGCGGCTGGCGTCGCGCGAGTGGTCCACCAGGTCAAAGCTGTTGGGGTTGAAAACCAGCGACTGGTGGGGCACCTCCGAGGCCAGCAGTTCGATGCTGCCCGAAGGTGCGCGCAGCGTGGCGCCGGCCTCCACGTGGATGCGTTCACCCTCGACGCGTATGCGAGAACGGTTGAAGGTTTCGGAGTCCAGCTGCGTGGCGCCGGTTTCGGCCTGGGGCAGCACTTGCGTCACGCTGCCCGGCCCCATACGCACGGTGCCCAGTGCCGTGGTCTGCGGCTGTGCGGCCAAGGCGCCGGCCACGAAGTTGAAGGCATTCGGGTTGACGTCGGCCTGGGCCTGCAGTTGGATGCTGCCGTTCAGCCCCTTCACGGCCGTGGTGGCTTGCAGCAGGCCGTTCTGTCGGATCGCCAGTGCCACCAGATTGATGCTGCCGCGCTCGGCCACGATGGCATTGAGCTTTTCCACCAGCCCGGCGGTACCGGCTGCCGTGTTGTCGGCCACCGTTTCGCCGTTCACGGTTCTGTAGCGCAGCGCAGCGCCTTGCACCACGGTGTTCAGGTCGGGGTCGCGGGGGGATGCACCGCTGCCGGCAAAAGGCTTGATGCCGATCAGCAGGCCGCGTTGCGCAGGGTCGGCTGACGCGGCCAGGTACACCGTCTGTCCTGCCCCCAGCACGGTCTGGCCGTCGGGGGTTTCGATGCGGCCTTCGTTGACCACACGCGGCGCAAAGATCAGCACATCACCACCGGCTGCGGTGGTAATCTCTGCGCCGCGCTCCAGGCTTACATAACCTGCAAGGTCTGCAGCGTTGCCGCCAAAGGCCGCGCTGCCGTCGGTGGTGCCACGCAAACCGGTTTTGTAGGTCTCTTCAGCCACGCGCAGTGCGGTGGCTACGAAGCGGCCGGTTTCCACCCGCGCCGTCGACGAAAAGATCACGCCGTTGGTGTTTTGCAGGATCACTTCGCCATTGGCTTCTATACGGCCGCTGACCACGCTGGGGTCGGCGCTCCAGATCTTGTTCAACGTCGAGCCTTTGTCGGGCTGCACAAACTGCACCTTGTGGCCGGCGGCGACGTCAAAGCTGTCCCAGTTGATGATGGCGCGCAGGCTGGTCTGGTCCACCCGCAGTTGTGTGGTGGTGGGGTTGCTGGTGCTGAAGTTGCCCCAGTTGCCGGCGGTGCGCGCAGCAGCGGTGCTGAGCACTGGCAGCGCCATCCGCGGTGTGAAGGTGACGGCCCTGGGAATGGGCGGTGCAGCCGCTGCGGTGGTGACCAGGCTGGACAAACCGACGGCACCCATGACGCCCCAGAAGCTGCCCGACGTTGCGCCCATCGCGAACTTGGCTTGTGCATCACCTGCACCGGCCTTACCGCTGCCGCGCACATGCTCTGCAGTGGCCACACACATGCCGCGACAGCGGTCAAAAACCAGACGGTGGAGGTGCTTGTTCATGGAGGAATTCCTGTGGAAAGTTCCGCCACTGCGGCATGCCGTCAGCGGTGGTGCCGTGGAGGTTCAAAACTCGTAACGCACGGCCAGATCCCAGCGCCGCTCGTTGCGGGTGGCTCTGCCGCTGGCGGGCACCAACGAGCCGCTGCTGTCCGCCTTCAACGTGTCGCGCAGCGGCACCGCCAGGTCCAACCGCGCCTGCAAGCCGGGGCCGCCGCGCAACCGCAGCCCCAGGCCCAGGCTGGCCATGTCTATGCGCTTTTGTTCCGCGGGCAAGGCGTTGTTCACCTGCAGCCAGGCGCCTTCCACAAAAGCGATGCCGTGCAGCGCATAGTTGCTGGCCATGGCCCAAAGCGGTGTGCCCAATTCAAAGCGCAGGGCCAGGCCCTGGTCGCCCACTTGTTCGTATTCGTAATAGCCGCGCACGGTGCCTTGGCCGCCAGCGCCAAACTGCTCGCCCGAGACCAGCGGGTCAGCCGCCAGTTGGGCCTGCGCCTGCAGCGTCAAGCCCCACTTGCCAAAAACCGGTTGTTGGTGGCTGGCGTTCAGACGCAGCACCTGAAAGCGCGGTGATGCACCCGCGCGTTTGCACTCGAACTGGTCGAGGTAACGGCCGTTGCAAGGCACGGTGCGTGCTGCCAGACCGGGCAAGCCCAGCACCAGGCTGGTGTCCAGGCTGCTGCGCACACCGTCAGCACCGTTTGCAAACAAGTCGTAGACCAGTGCCACGGTGCCGTAGCGCAAGTCGTCGCTGTCGCCGCTGCTGGGCGCAGCATCTGCCGCTGCGCTGCGGTTGCTTTGGCGTGTATTCTTGAAGTCGGCAGCCAGTGAAAAGCCATGACTCCATGTGGGGTCGCGGCTCAGCAGCGCGGCGCGCCAGCGCAGCCCCAAAGTGTCGCCGCGCACCACGGTGGCGCCGCCCAGGCTGGTGGGTGTCTCGCTGCCCGAATGCACCAGCGACAGCGACAGCCGGTCGTCGCCGGCCCTCTCGTTGCGCTGCCAGGGTATGGCGTAGGTCAGCACCCAGGTGTTGGCGTCTGAAATCTGGGTCGGTGCGACGTTCCAGTTCAGGCCGATGGAGTGGCCGCGCTGGAACAGGTTGTCGTAGCGCAGACTGGCTTCCAGGCGTCCACGTTCGGTGTTGAAACTCTGCTTGTTGTTCAGCTCGAGGCTGGCATGCAGTGGCAGGGTGTCTTGCACCTTCAGTTCAATGCCCAGCTTGCGCGGGTCTTCACCGGGCGTGATGACGGGGGTGAGTTGCAGATCTGCTGACGCCTGCGCGCGCGCCAACTCCCGCTGCATGTCGTCGAAATTGGGCACGCTGCCGGGCGCCAGGCTGGGTGTTTTCTGTGCAATGACCGAAGGCAGATGGAACTGCGCGCCTGTGATGGTGCGTTGTGCGATCTGCGCTTCAATCACTTCCAGCGTCAGTTCTGACTGTGTCACCGACTGAGGCGGCAGCGACACCACGACCGACAGAAAACCGCGTGTCTGGTAAGCACGTTCCAGCGCGGTGCGCGCCGCCTCCGCGTCAGCGATGCCCTTGCCCGGCCCCAAATAAGGATAGATGGCGGCTTCGATTTCTTCTGCCGACAACACCGAGTTGCCGCTGACGTTGAAGGCCAGGATGTCGAACTGCAGCGCGGGCGCTGAGTGGGGGGCCCCGGCGGTTGGTGTCTCACGCTGGGCCCATGCCAGTGGGGCGCTCACAAGTCCCGCCAGCACGGCCAGCACGGTCGCCAGAGTCAAGCGCACGGTTGGGCACGACTGATGGCGTGATGATGCTGCGCGCAAGGTGTCGAATGACATCGTCAGGTTGGAGGCCAAGAAAAAAGTCCCCGGACCGGGGACTGAAGGCAAGCCACTCTCGCAACTTTGAAATGGGCAGTAACAGGCGTACGGCACGAAGCCGCCGGCGCGTGCTTTGACGACCACCGCAACGCGGGCGGACTCTTTGCCAGTCCGCCCTGCACGCCGGGTTGCTCAGTGCCGGTAAAACATCAGAACGTGGCCTTGGTCGTGATGGGACGGGTGCTTCGGCCACCGCGCGTGAAGCCCGACTCGGCCGAGCGGAAGATGCCGGGGCTGCCAGCGCCCACCACCACTGCGGCGTCAATGGCGTTCAGGACCGGCGGGCACACGCCGCCAATGCAGTACTTGAATGTCTCGAACCAAACGTCATAACGGCCGGCGATGGCTTCGGCAGTTTGCGATGCACCGCTCACACCTTCAGAGCCATGCTGGCCGTTGACCTTGACAAACCGATAGGTGTTGGCGGCCGAGCCGATGGGGTTGTTTTCTAGCGAGAGGAAACCCGCCGAGAAGTTGGTGGCTGCGGCCGAGTTCAGTGCAGACACCACATCGCCGCTTCCGGAGTGGGCCGTGACGGAGAAAGTAGCGCCAACGGTGGTGGTGCCGCCTGCGCCATTGCCCACCGGGGCTACGGTGCCGCCGGCAGCGCCGCCGCCTGTCGGGTTGGTCAAAAAGTACAGGTTGGACGAGGCCTGCGTACCCGAGGTGTCCACCCGGCGGTGCAGATGAAAGTTTGTCTTCGAAGGCATTGCAGTGGCGATCACCAAGGCACCCAGATCATTGGCCACCGCGTCGCGGCCGCCAATAAGCCAGTTTGCGCCAGTGCGTTTGGCCTGGTTATTGCCGTTGACCATCATCGCGGCCATGTCGGCACGCGACACGCTGGGCTGGCAGTCGGGCGTGGCGATGCCTGAAGCGGTGAAGACGCCGGCCACCTGCGGCGCGCAGTTGGCGGGCAGCCGGCCTTTTGCAGTCTGGTGTTCCTGCATTGCGTTGTACAGCAGCCCACTCACAGCCACCCCGAAGGTCTGCTGGAAAGCCGAAGCAACAAAGTGCGAATCGGGAACCGTGGCCGGCAGCAAGCCTGCGGCTTTGTAGATGGCGCCTTCAACGTCCAGGTAACCACCCGCCGAGCGCGTCGGTACCGTGGCACCCAGTGGAGGGGCGCAATAGAACAAGTTGGTGATGGTGCTCAGCACGCCAGAGCCCGTCAACGGGTTGCAACCCACGGTGGCGCCGTCGATGTAGGTCAGGGCGGTGGCAGAGCCGGCCGTGCTGACGAGGTAGGCGTTCAGCGAGCCGCCGCTGACGTTCATGCGCACTTCACTTTCGGTGACGCCGGTACCCGTGTAAGGCACTGAACACTTGGCGGTGAAAATGTTGCCCAGGCTGGAGGTGGACGAGCTGTCTTTAAGAACGCTGAAGGTGCCACCGCAAATCGCTTTCAGTGCCAGCACGACGTTGGTGCGGCTGGCCGAAGCACCGGACAGATGTATGACCGATTGGGCTTGGGCCGCGCCAGCGCTCAGCGCAACCACAGCGGCCATGAGGTAAGAAAATTTCATTGCATGCTCCGATAAAAAGAGTTGGTTGGGAAAGGGCTGGCACAGCCCCGCCTGCGCTGCGGTTGAACAGCGCAGCGTTGGCCATCAGAAAGAGGAAAGTTCAAACGAGCGCGGCCGAAAAGAGCCGCGTTGGGGTCAGCGCGGTTCGCGGCGGCGGCCGGCGTAGCCCAGGACCGCCAAGCCTGCCAGTGCCATCATGAAAGCGCTGGGTTCGGGTATGGGTGAGGATTGGAAGTTCAGCACACCGTTGTCGTAGTTGAACTGGCCCGCCAGTTTGGTCACGGTGTAGCCATCGCCTTCCAGGAAATACAGGTTGTTGGCCGTTGCCTGGGCCACGGTGGCGTTCCAGGCAAGGTTGGTTTGCCAATTGCCGCCGGGGCCGAAGTTACCAAACTGATTGGCCGCGTTGGCGTCCGATCCATTCAAGGCGACGGCGCCGTAGCCTGGCGAGGTAAACGTGCCCAGCCCAGCTTGTTTGTTGTAGTAGCCAGACACCAGGCGCATGTTGTCTGCACCAGTGCCTTGCGCAGCGATTTCGGCGGCGGTGGGCAGACCGGTGGTGAGGAACTTGTCGGGGTAATTAACCGCAGAGCCAGCGATCACCCCGTAAGTCACATCGGCAGCCTGGGCGATCTGCATGAAGGCGTTGAGCTGCGTGCTGTAGTTGTAGGTGCCGGCCCTTGCCGAACCGTTCACCGTCACCGAATTGGTATTGAAGTTCCAGCTGATGGAGTTGCCAGGGTTCAGCACGGCCGCGCCAGGGGCAAAGTCGGAAAACAAATAACCCAGGTCGACGAACAGCGACGCAGGTGTGCCATTGTTGTCCATCGCCACGAAGGCCAGTGAGCTGTTGCCCGTGCCGGAAACCATGTTCACGGGGTCGGCCGCCATCGCGCTACCGGCGACCAGCAGTGCCGCAGTTCCGGCAGTCAGGGCCTTCAAATTCAGGTTCATACGCTCTCTCCTTGAGGGGTTGCAAAAATTCGGCCGTGCATCACGGTCACCGCCTGCCAACAGTTTCTGGTCTGCACGTGACGTGCGTTGCCGGCCCTCAGCGCCGGTCCGTGATCCGAATGGACCGTTTTGGCATGGACGGGCCCACGCCGCGGTGACGCTTGGCCAGGGCCAGCACACCCAGGCCCACCAGCGCCATCGACCACGCGCTGCCTTCGGGCACCGGCGACAGATTGATCACGCCGGCGTAACTGCCACCGGCCAGGCCTGCCACCCGCCCACGCACTTCCATCACGTAGGTGCCGGCCTGCAAAGCCAGGGGTTGCAGCGTCTGCAGTTCGTCGGTACCCATGGCGGTGGCTGTGGGCGCCCTTCCGGTGATGCCTTGGCCGGCACCGATGGCCGAAAGCTGCAAGGCGTCTGGGCCAAACAAGTGCACCTGCAAAGCATTCACATTGAAAACCTGCGCCAGGTCGATGGTGCTGGCGATGGCTGAAAACTCAACCAAGTCCACGCTGAATCGGTACTGGTCGACAAAGGTGTCGCCTGCATTCAAGGTCAAGGCGGTACCCGAACGCAACAGCTGCAGGCCGGGCAAGAACGGATCCAGATCGTTGAATGCGTCACCAATGGTCATCGTGATGGGTGCCACCAACGGGCCCAGTTCCATGGCTTGTGTCACCTGGTCGGCGGCATGCGCCGAAGTGGCACCCAGAGCCATCAAGCCCAGCAGGACTCTCCGTTGGACCCAGCGCAGATGGGCTGCCCCAGTCCGCAGCGCACGGACCCAGGTGGTGCACCAGGCATGGGCTCGTGGGGTCCGTGTTAACGGCCGCCAACGAAGCCTGCGGCGCCGCCATAGGGTGAGCAGGGCTGCACCAGCGGCTGCCAAACTCAAGGCGCCAGGTTCGGGCACAGGCGTCACTGCAAAGGCCGTCAGGCGTGGTGTCTGCGCGGCCAGCGACAGATCACCCAGGTCTTGCCACTGTCGGGGCTGCGCGGCCAGCGCAACAAACTGTGCCGCCTCAAACCCGGTTCGCGGACCCGCATACTCGGCATAGTCCGTGCCCAGGCTCAGCGCGGTGGCGTTGACACCCACCGTCAAGCCTGTGCCGTCCAGGCCGCCAGCGCGCGCCGAATAGGCTCCTGTTGACAGGGCCGTGATGAACTGTGTGGGCACTGTCGCGCTGCTGCCTTGGTAGGCATAGAGCGTCTCTTCGGTTTGGCTCAGGCCATACGTGCTGCTGCCAGGCACCCGTTCGCGCGTGAACGTGCCCGTGGAAGCTGACAACCATCTGGCATCGTCGATCTGGCTGAAGTTCACCACCGTGCCTGCGGTGACCAGCAGGGGACCCGAGTCCCAGCGGTGGTGGCTTTCGCTGCCCACAAACAGGCTTGCAGCACCTTCCCACCGGTTGTCGGTGAAGTACACCGTGGTGTGTGGTGACAACTCGACCAACGCCACCACGGACCAGCCGTCGTTGTCGGCGTTGAACGAGGTCAACATCAGATCGCCTGCCCGCAGCGCTTGAACCGGCAGGCTCAGGGTCAGCAGCAGCGCGGCAGCGTACGGGTGTGCGGACATGGTGACGGTGAAGATCGCATGGCGCTGCACCGTAACGCGCGGGTGTGACCCCGCGATGCCCGATGCGCCGCCTTCACAGGTCCGAACGGCCCATGGGACGCGCTGTGTCCCAGGCGTGGTACTGCTTGTTGGACGCTGGGGACGGGGCTCCGTCCGATGAACCCAAGCCTGTCAGGCTGCGGCCCGCCTGCCGATGTCAAGCCTTTACCCTCTAAATTTCTGGGGACACCTTGGTACTGCTGCGTGCAGAGGGTAAATTTGCACCAGCGCGTACGAGTCGTGAAA
>JANNMQ010000247.1:0-1582 GCA_031398045.1 Rubrivivax sp. | reverse complement strand
GCAAGACCTTCAACAAGAACGGCAACTCGTGGCAGTGGCGCTGCGCAACACGCGCAACGCAGCGGCCATGGTGCGTTCGCTGGGTGACCTGGCGTTGCTGGACGAGCCGCAATTCAAGCTGCACCCGATGCGGCTGGACCTCGGGGAGGTGCTGGACGACATCACGCGCCGTTTCGAGCAGCGCGCGGTGCAGAAAGGCGTGTTGCTGCGTTTTGTGCAGCGCGGCACGGGCAAGCCGGTGGCCGAAGTGGACATTGAGCTGTTTGAACGTGCGGTGGCCAACCTGCTGGACAACGCACTCAAATTCACACCGGCTGGAAAAGCTATCGAGCTGAGTGTGCAGCATCTTCAACGGCCCGCCGACGCAGCAACCGCAACCGCAACCGCAACCGCAACTGCAACTGCAACCGCGCAGGCGCGGGTGCTGGTGCAGGTGCAGGACGAAGGCCCGGGCATAACGCCGGCCGACCTGCCGCACTTGTTCAACCGCCTGTACCAAAGCCGCACCGGCGTGGCGCCAGCCACCAGCGAAGAAGGCAAAGGCCTGGGCCTGGCCATCGTCAGACGCATTGCCGAACTGCACCAGGGCCGCGTGCACGTGGTCTGCCCCGCCAGTGGCGGCACGCTGGTGACGCTGGAGCTGCCGGCTTCATGATGCAGCGGGGCATGGCAGTATTGCGGCAAGCCCACCAGGGCCAAAGACTTCCCCATTGAAGAGGCCGCGTTATGAAAATTGCCGTGCTGGGTGGCGGCCATGGTGGGTATGCCGCTGCCGCTGATTTGACCGCGGCCGGGCATGAGGTGGCGCTGTGGCGGCGTGACGCCGCAGCGCTGCAGCCCGTGCTTGACAGTGGCTGCATCACGCTGAAAGACGCCAGCGGCGTGCGCGAGGTGCGCATCGCGCGCGCCACGGCCAGCATCGGCCGGGCGCTGCACGGCGCTGAATTGATCGTCATCCCGGCACCGGCCACCGCGCAGGCCGACATCGCCAGCGCGATGGCGCCGCATCTGGCTAACGGCCAAGTGGTGTTCCTGCCACCCGGCACCTTCGGCAGCTTCGTGATGGCGCGTTGGGTGCGTGAAAGTGGCAACCGTGCCGAACTGGCCTGGGCCGAAACCGGCACCCTGCCTTACCTGGCGCGCAAACACGGCGTGCGCGAAGTCAACGTCAGCGTGCGCGCCATTCACCTGCCCACCGGCGTCTACCCGGCGCGGCATAGCGAGCGGGCACTGGCCACCCTCCGCCGCGCCTATCCGGCGGTGCACGGTTGCGGCAACGCGCTGTCGGGTGCGCTGATGAACGCCGGGCCCGTCATCCACCCGCCTTTGATGGTGATGAACGCGGCGCCGCTGCAGCATTTTCCGAAGTGGGACATCCACACCGAAGGCACGCAAGCCAGCGTGCGCGCCGTCACTGACGTGCTGGACCAGGAACGCATCAATCTGCGCGAAATGCTGGGCCTGGTCGGGCCGCATTACCCGCTGGCCGACCACTACAACAACAAACGCTGGATGTATGGCGACGCGCACCAGACGCTGCAGAAAAGCGGCGACTGGCGCGACCACATCGACCTCCACAGCC
>JANNMQ010001015.1:0-3460 GCA_031398045.1 Rubrivivax sp. | reverse complement strand
CGAACACGGTGCTGTTGGCCACGCCGTTGCCTCCCAGGCGGTTGGCACCGTGCACACCGCCGGTGTCTTCGCCGGCCGCGAACAGACCCGGCAGCGCGGTGCTGCAGTCGACGTTGAAGACGACACCGCCCATCATGTAGTGCGCCGTCGGCACCACCTCGACGAGACCGCCCGCGAGGTCGAAGCCGCAATCACCACAGCGCTCGACCATGCCCTTGAACTGCTCGCGCACTTTTTGCGGCCCCAGGTGCGACATCTGGATGTAGACACCGCCGTTGGGCGAGGTGCGGCCGGCGCGCATCTCGGCAAAGATCGAGCGCGAGACGATGTCGCGCGTGGCGCGTTCGGCACGCGGGTCGTAGCGTTCCATGAAGCGCTGCTGCTCACCGTTGAGCAGGTAGCCGCCGGCGCCGCGCAAGCCTTCTTCGAGCACGGTGCCGGTCATGCGTGTGCCCGTGCCGGCCAAGAGGCCGGTGGGGTGGAACTGCACCATCTCCATGTCGCGCACCGCCAGCCCGGCGCGCAGCGCCATCGCCAGGCCGTCGCAGCTCTTGTCGCCCGACGGCGTGTGGTACTTGTACATGGTCGGGCCACCGCCAGTGGCCAGCAGCACGGCCTTGGTCTGCACAAAGACAAAGCCGCCGGTGCGCATGTCGATCATCAACACGCCGGCCAGTGCGCTGCCGTCTGCTGTCTTGATGAGGTCTACCGCGCGGTGCTCTTCCAGCCGCGCGATGCCACGCGCCCAGACCTGTTCCGACAACCGGTTGATGATCTCGATGCCGGTGAGGTCGCCTTTGTGCACCGTGCGGTCGAAGGTCTGGCCGGCAAACGCTTTCTGATGCACGCTGCCGTCAGGGTTGCGGTCGAAAAAACAGCCGAGCTCGTTTTCGAGTTCGTGCACGCGCTCGATGGCGGTGCTGACCAGTGTCCAGGCCAGGTCCTGGTCGGCCAGCCATTTGCTGCCGTCGATGGTGTCCATGAAGTGGCGCTCAACCGAGTCACCCGGCGCCAGCGCCACGTTGTAGCCGCCCTGCACCATGCGCGTGCAGCCGCACTTGCCCAGCAGGCCCTTCACCGCGACGGTGATGTTCAGCTGCGGTGCGGCCTGGTGGGCATGCAGCGCGGCAAAGAGGCCGGCGCCCCCCGAACCGAGGATCAGGATGTCGGTCTGCACGCGGCGGATCGTTGCTGTCACGCCCGCACTCCCAGCCCGGCCAGCACCTGTGCGCGGCGCGACATCGCGTCTTGCTGCACCACGCTGTACAGGCTGCCGCCCACGCTGTCCATCGCCACCAGCAGCGGGCCGAAGTCCTTGATGCGGAACTTCCACAGCGATTCGGGGTTCAGGTCGTCCATGTCCACGTCCTCGATCTGTTCGACCCAGGTGGTTTCCAGCGCGGCGGTGCCGCCGACGATGGCCAGGTAGGCCCCGCCGAGCGTTGCAAAAGCCTGTGACGAACCTTCGCGCAGCCCCCCCTTGCCGACGATCAGCCGCACGCCATATTGCGCCATCAACGGTTGGGTGAAACGCTCCATGCGGTCTGAGGTGGTGGTGCCGATGCACACCGGCTCGTAGCCGGCCGGGAAGCGCTCGCTGGTGGGCACCTTCTTCACGTTAGGGGCGGTGTGGATGACGGCGTGGCCGTTGAGGTCGAAGCGCGTCTGGCGGCCGCGGTCGAACAGGTGGATCTGCGTCGCGTCGCGGATGCCGTAGAGCGTGCGCTGCAAGGTGACGGTGTCGTTGACGCGCAGTGCCCGCACCTGGGCCACGCTGACCGGCATCTGAAATTCGTGGTGGGCCATGTCGTGTCCCTCGCGCTTGTCGCGCCTGGCTAAAAGCCGTAGCTCACGCCGTCGGGCGTGAAGGTGGCGCGTGCGCGGCGCGCCGAATGGCACTGCATGTTCACCGCTATGGGGTTCATCGTGATGTGCGTGGCCGCCAGCTCGATGTGCACGGCAAAGGCCGTCGAGTCGCCGCCCAGGCCTTGCGGGCCGACGCCCAACTGGTTCACCGCCACGGTGAGCTGCGCTTCAAGCGCCGCGCCGTCGGCATCGGCACAACGGCTGCCCAGTTCGCGCGTGGCCGCGCGCTTGGCCAGCGCCACGGCCAGGTCGGAGGTGCCGCCCAGGCCCACACCCACGATGGTGGGCGGGCAGGTCTTGCCGCCGGCTGCCAGCACGCAGTCGATGACGAAGGTCTTGATGGCGTCGATGCCCTCGGCCGGAATCGCCATCTTCAGAAAGGAGTTGTTCTCCGAGCCGCTGCCTTTGGGCACCATCTCGATTTCCAGCCGATCGGGTGCGTCGAT
This sequence comes from Rubrivivax sp., assembly GCA_031398045.1. GTDB lineage: Bacteria > Pseudomonadota > Gammaproteobacteria > Burkholderiales > Burkholderiaceae_C > Rubrivivax. The sequence continues at coordinate 1,148 of JANNMQ010001015.1, read as the reverse complement.
GAAGTCGATGTGGATCACCGGCACCTCGATGCCGCAGGAGCTGTGTTCGTTCTTGCGCGTCAGTGGGTGCACCACCGAGCTGCGCAGCGGGTATTCGCGCGTGGCACGTTCGCAGCCGCGGCGCAGCGCCTGTTTCAGCGCGTAGCCGTCCACCGCCACGCCGCGGCCGATCCACACGTTGTAGATGGGCACGCCGGTGTCCTGGCACAGCAGGTTGTCGGTGCGCTCGGCAACCTCGATGTTGGTCACCATGGTGGCCAGCACCCGGCGCGCCGTGGGTGCCGTTTCGCCGGCCTGCAGGCGGCTCAAGCCGCGCTTGACATCAGGCGGCAGTTCTTTCAGCGCACGGATATACAGCGCCTTGGCGGCCTCTTCCACCGCTTGCAGGTCGACGGTCATCATGTGTCGCGCCTCGCCTTCAACCTGGCCTTCACTGCGGTGACAACTTGCGGTTCTTCACCACCGTGCCCCAACGCAGCAGCTCGTTGTCCATCTGCTGGCTGAACTCGGCCGGCGTGTTGGCCACCGGGGTCATGCCTTGCACGTACAAGCGGGCCTTGGTCTCGGTTTCGGCCAGCACCTTGACGGTGTCGCGGTGCACCTTCGCGACAACGTCGGCCGGCGTGCCGGCGGGCGCCAGCAGGCCGAACCAGCCGTGGTTCTCGAAGCCCGGCAGGCCGGCTTCGATGGCCGTGGGCACCTGGGGCAGTTGCGGCTGGCGTTGCTTGCCAGTGACGGCCAGGGCGCGCAGGCGGCCGTTGCCCAGCAAGGCCGAAGCGGCGGCGAAGTTGCCCACCATGAACTGCGTCTGGCTGCCGATGAGGTCGGTGAAAGCCAGTGCTTCGCCCTTGTAGGGCACGTGGCTGATGTCGATGCCGGCGGCTTCGGCAAAATTCTCTGCCGCCAGGTGCACCTGGCTGCCGACACCGGCAGAACCGAAGTTCAGCGTCCCGGGTTTGGCCTTGGCCATCGCAATCAGGTCTTTCAGGTTCTTCGCCGGCGATCCATCGGGCACCACCACCAGCATCGGGCCGCTGGCCACGTTGGTGATCGGCACCAGGTCTTTCTTGGTGTCAAAGGCCATGTTCTTGTACAGGTGCGGGTTGATGGTGATGCTGCCCGAGGCCATCAGCAGCGTGTAGCCGTCG
>JANNMQ010000934.1:0-1665 GCA_031398045.1 Rubrivivax sp. | reverse complement strand
CCCTTGAGGCCGATGTCGGCCTTGACGATGCCCCAGTGGTCGATGATCAGCGCATTGGTGATCACGCAGTCGGCGGCCTCGTGCTGCCCCGGGCCGTTGACGATCTGGCTCTGGCCCATGCCGTCGCGGATGGTCTTGCCGCCGCCGAACTTCACTTCTTCACCGTAACCGCCGGCGCGCAAGGTGAAGTCTTGTTCGACCTCGATGATCAGTTCGGTGTCGGCCAACCGCACGCGGTCGCCCACCGTGGGGCCGTACATCTCGGCGTAGCCGCGTCTGGAAAGCGTGGCCATCACAGCGCTCCCTGGACCAGGCCGCGGAAGCCCCACACCTGGCGTGCGCCGGCATAGGCCACCAGCGTGACAGTGCGTTGCTGGCCCGGTTCGAAACGCACGGCCGTGCCGCTGGTGATGTGCAGGCGCATGCCCTGCGCAGCGGCGCGGTCGAAGCGCAGCGCGGTGTTGGTCTCGGCAAAGTGGTAGTGGGAACCGACCTGGATGGGCCTGTCGCCGGTGTTCTCGACCAGCAGCGTGTGTGTGGGCCGACCAGGGTTCAGCACATGGTCGGGGCCGTCGGTGAAAAGCTCGCCGGGTGTCATGGTCAGCGCCTCAGCAAATGGGTTGATGCACGGTCACCAGCTTGGTGCCGTCGGGAAAGGTGGCTTCAACCTGGATCTCGGCCACCATCTCGGCCACGCCGTCCATCACGTCGTCGCGCGTGAGCACGGTCTTGCCGTCGCCCATCAGCTGCGCCACGGTCTTGCCATCGCGCGCGCCTTCCATGATGGCGGCGCTGATCAGCGCCACGGCCTCGGGATGATTCAGCTTCAGCCCTCTGGCACGGCGGCGCTCGGCAAGCAGCGCGGCCGTGAAGATCAACAGCTTGTCTTTTTCACGCGGAGTCAAATCCATACGCTTCGCTTTCAGTCAGCGCGTGCGGCCGCAAAGGCCGGCCGAACACGCGGAGTCAAATCCATACGCTTCGCTTTCAGTCAGCGCGTGCGGCCACAAATGCCGGCCGAGCGCGCGGCGTCAGGTCCATGGCGTGTGTGCGTGCGTTGGCTTGGGCAGCAACATTGTGAAGGCTTGCCAGCAAGCCCAGTGCCAGCAACCGCTCCAGGCTGTGCACAGGCCTGGCGCAGCCACACCAAACCAGGCCGCCGAAGCCAGCCGCAGACGCACCACAACCATGCAAAACAGTGCTGAAGACACAAGACGCACCAACATGGATGTGCGTTTTGGTGCGTCTGCGCGCCGGTAAGGGGCTGTTGCTGCACTGCACACCGTTGGCACAGCGCTTGCAATCATCTTCCTCGCAACATTTTTCTCATCAGCCCCGCTGAGGGCACTTCCAGGAGCAACACAGATGAAGCGCAGGTTTGCACTCAAGACGGCCGTCGCAGCCGCAGTGGTCGCCACAGCCACGGCCACATTGTTTTCAGCGCCTGCGTTTGCGCAGGCTGGCGGCACCATCAAGGTGGGTGTGCTGCACTCGCTGTCGGGCACGATGGCCATTTCCGAGACCGTGCTGAAAGACGTGGCGCTGATGGCCATCGAAGAGATCAACGCCAAGGGCGGCGTGATGGGCAAGAAGGTTGAAGCCGTGGTGGTGGACCCGGCTTCCAACTGGCCGCTGTTTGCTGAAAAGGCCAAGCAGCTGATCACG
>JANNMQ010000231.1:0-2221 GCA_031398045.1 Rubrivivax sp. | reverse complement strand
GGTGCCGGCTTCGCAACCCACCAAAACACCGCCCGGAAACACCAGCTTGGGCAGGCTCAGCAAACCACCCGCGCAGATGGCACGTGCGCCGTAGCCGATGCGCTTGCCACCTTCAATGTGGGCGCGGATGGCGGGGTGTGTTTTCCAGCGCTGCATCTCTTCAAAAGGGCTGATCCAGGGGTTCTGGTAGTCCAGCCCGGTGACAAAACCCAGCGTCACCTGGTTGCCTTGCAGGTGGTACAAAAAGCCGCCGCCGTAGGTCTGTTCGTCCATCGGCCAGCCGGCGGTGTGCACCACCAGGCCGGGCTTGGCTTGGGCAGCTGGAATCTCCCACAGCTCTTTCACCCCCAGCGCATAACTTTGAGGGTCGCGGCCCTCGTCGAGCTTGAAGCGCGTGATCAGCTGTTTGCCCAGGTGGCCACGCGCGCCTTCGGCAAACACGGTGTACTTGCCACGCAGTTCCATGCCCAGCTGAAAGCCGCCATGCGGCTGGCCATCTTTGCCCACGCCCAGGTTGCCAGTGGCCACGCCACACACGCGGCCTTGTTCGTCGTACAGCACTTCTGCGGCGGCAAAGCCGGGAAAGATCTCCACGCCCAGGCCTTCGGCCTGCTCGGCCAGCCACTTGCTGAAGGCCCCGAGGCTGATGACGTAATTGCCATGGTTGTGCAGGCACTCTGGTATCAGCCACTGCGGCGTGTGGCGCGCGTCTTTGGCGCCCAGGAACAGCACCTCGTCGTGGGTTACTGGCTGCAACAGCGGCGCGTCTTTTTGTTGCCAGTCGGGGAACAGTTCGGTGATGGCGCGGGGGTCCATCACCGCGCCTGACAGGATGTGCGCGCCGGGCTCCGAACCCTTTTCCAGCACCACCACCGACAGTTCGGCGTTCAGCTGCTTCAGCCGGATGGCCGTGGCCAGACCCGCTGGGCCGGCACCCACCACTACCACGTCGTAGTCCATGGTTTCGCGGGGGCCGTGGGTGGCCAGGATGTCGGCTGGGGTCATGAGGTGGTTCTCCGCTGGCAACAGGCCAGTCTTTGGGTGGGGACAGATACAACCGTTGATTTTAGGTGGCAGCCCGACTCGCGCCCCGATTGACCACGTTGGCTCAGCGCCGCAGCACGGCCATGGTGGCCAGCCCCAGCAGCGTCATGCCCACCGAGCCCAGCACATGGCCCGAGACGGTGGCCAGCGCCCATGCGGTGCGTCCCTGCTGCAGCGCCTGCACCACTTCGGCTGAAAAAGCGGAAAAAGTGGTCAAACCACCCAAAAAGCCGGTTACGAGAAACAGCCGCCACTCGGGCGCCACTGGGGGGCTGTGGGCAAAAAATGCCATTGCCAGGCCAATCAGATAACCACCCAGCAAGTTGGCCGCCAAGGTGCCCGGGGGCAGCGCCGGAAAAAGGTGGTTCAGCCCCGAGCTCAGGCCCCAACGCAACAAGGCGCCCAAGGCGGCTCCCAGACCAACGGCAAGGGCGGCAAACAACATGTTTTGATTATGGTCATGGCCTCTGCTGGTTTCGACCCGGGCCGCGCCATCTGCTGAGCGCTGGCCCAGGGGTTGATGGCCCCTGCAGCGCGCCCGCTTGGTTAACATTCGAGGTTGTTTGGACCTGTTGTCCACACAATCAACGCAAGCACTGCAAGGAGTTTTGACGATGGCCATGGATGTGGTGGACTTTGAGATCAAAGGCGCCGAAATGCAGTTTGTCGAGGTGGAGCTCGACCCCGGTGAAGCCGCGGTGGGCGAAGCGGGCAGCATGTTTTTCATGGACCCCGGCATCACCATGGACACGGTGTTCGGGGACGGCCGCGCGCAAGATGGTGGCCTGTTTGGCAAGCTGCTGGGTGCCGGCAAACGGCTGGTGACGGGTGAGTCGCTGTTCACCACTGTTTACACGAACAACACGGCCAGCAAGCAGCGCGTGGCGTTCGGTGCACCGTACCCGGGCAAGATCCTGCCGATGGATCTGCGCCAGCTGGGCGGCACGCTGATCTGCCAGAAGGACGCGTTCCTGTGCGCCGCGCGCGGTGTTTCGCTGGGCATCGCGCTGCAGCAGAAGCTGGGCGTCGGCTTCTTCGGTGGCGAGGGCTTCATCATGCAAAAGCTGGAAGGTGACGGTCTGGCTTTTGTGCACGCCGGTGGCACGGTGGTGAAGCGCGACCTGCAGGCCGGCCAGACCTTGATTGTTGACACCGGTTGTGTGGTGGCCTACACGCC
>JANNMQ010000923.1:0-2753 GCA_031398045.1 Rubrivivax sp. | reverse complement strand
CTCCATCGCGCGCCGAAAGCTCTCGGCCGCGTCGTGCGAAACACCGATGCCGACGAAGACGATCGCAAAGCCGCCTGTACCCGAGCCCCCACCCGCGCCTGCACCCGCCGCCGCATCACGCAGCCGCGCATGGCGCGCGATCTCGATGGCCAGGCGGTCGTGCGGCAGACCGCCGCAGGAAAAGATCGGCAGCTTCTGGCCGCGGATCAGGCTGTTGGTGAGGTCGATGGCCGAGACACCGGTCTCGATGAAGTCACGCGGCAAGGCGCGCTGCGCCGGGTTCATCGCCCGCGCATCGATGCGGCGCATCTCGCGCGCGGCCACCGGCGGGCCGCCGTCGATGGGTTGGCCCATGCCGTTGAAGATGCGCCCCAGCAAGCCCGGCCCCACACCCATGCGCAGCGGCTGGCCCAGGAAGCGCACACGCAGCGTGGCCAGGCCCAGGCCCTGCGTGCTTTCCAGCACCTCGACGATCATCATCTCGTCGTCGACGCTGGTCACGCGGCCCACGCGCGGCAGCTGCGCGTCGTCGCCGTCGACACGCACCTCCACGGCCTCGCCGAGGCCAACTTCGAGGTTGCGCCGCAAGAAAAGCAAGGGCCCATCGATGCGCGTGGCCGTGCCTTGGGTGCTGAGTTCGGCCCACAGCGTCATGGCAGCTCCGCGCGGGCGGCCACCACAGCCGTGCCCAGGGTGGCCAGTTCGCGTTCCAGCGCCGGCCACAGTTCGGCATAGCGGTTGATCTGGTCCTCGCCAAATTCTTCGCCCATGCGCTGCAGCCGGCGGTGGATGGGCAGCGCCGCGATGTCCTGCGGCAGCGCGCCACGGGCCAGCGCTTCGCGCGCCAGCGTGATGAAACGCATCACCAGGCGCAGCATCTCGCTCTGGCGCTGCGCCGAGCAGTAGCGGTCGACGCTGGAAAAGGCTGACTGGCGCAGCAGCGCCTCGTTCACGAGGTCGGCGGCCAGCAGCGTGAGCTGCTGCTCGGGAGGCAGCGCGTCCTTGCCGACGATGCGCGCCATGCGCTCCAGGTGCGCCTGCTCTTCCAGCAAGGCCAGCAGCTTTTCGCGCTGGCGCAGCCAGTTGTCGTTGCCATGTGCGGTCCACCAGGGCGCAAAGCGCTGTGCGTCCACCGCATACGACTGCAGCGGGTGGATGGCAGGGTAGAAGCGCGCCTGCGCACGTTCACGGTCCAGGCCCCAGAAGCAGCCGACAAAACGCTTGGTGTGGCTGGTCACGGGCTCGGAGAAATCGCCGCCGGGCGGGCTGACGGCGCCGATGATGGTCAGCGATCCTTCACGCCCGCACAGCGCGCGCACACGCGCCGCGCGTTCGTAGAACTCGGCCAGCCGCGAGCTCAGGTAGGCCGGATAGCCGGCCTCGCCGGGCAGCTCACCGAGCCGGCCCGAGACCTCGCGCAGCGCCTCGGCCCAGCGGCTGGTGGAGTCGGCCATCAGCGCCACGTGCAGGCCCTGGTCGCGGAAGTATTCGGCTACCGTGACAGCAGTGTAGACACTGGCCTCGCGCGCTGCCACCGGCATGTTCGAGGCATTGGCGATGATCACCGTGCGCTCCATCAGCGCGCGCCCAGTGCGCGGGTCGGTGAGCTGCGGAAATTCCTGCAGCACCTCGGCCATCTCGTTGCCACGTTCGCCGCAGCCCACGTAGACGATGATGTCGGCGTGACACCACTTGGCCAGCGTTTCCTGCAGCACCGTCTTGCCGGTGCCGAAGCCCCCGGGGATGGCCGCACGGCCGCCCAGCGCCACCGGGAACAGCGTGTCGAGGATGCGCTGGCCGGTGACCAGCGGCGCGTCGGCGGGCAGCCGCTGCGCCACCGGGCGCGGCTGGCGCACCGGCCAGCGGTGCCACAGCGTCACCACATGCTCGCGGCCCGAAGCGCTGCGCACGGTGGCCAGCGTGCTGTGGGCGTCGACTTCGCCACGCGCCGCCAGCGACAGCACCACGCCACCCACCTGGGGCGGTAGCAGGCACAGCCGGGCATGGGCCACACCTTCGACTTCGCCAATCACCGCGCCCGGCGTCAGCGTGTCGCCCACGCGAACCTGCGGCACGAACTCGAAACGCGGTGGCGGCTCGGCGGCGGCGACGTCCAGGCGGCGCAGCAGGCCGTCGTAGATGTGGCCCAGCAGGCCTGGGCCGAGTGACACCGACATCGGCAGCCCAGTGCCAGTGACCGCGTCGCCCGGCTTCAGGCCGGTGGTGTCTTCGTAGACCTGGGCCACGAAGCTGTCGCCGTCGAGCCGGATGATCTCGCCGGGCAGTTGTGCCGGACCCACCAGCACCGCTTCGCCGATCAGGAAAGGCCCGCTCACGATGGCGTGCAACACCGGCCCGGCTATGGCACGGATACGCGCCTGGCTCACTGGTGCACCTTCGTGCTGCGCACTCCGGTATTCACCGTTGGGGCGATCCGGCGGGCTCACCGGACAGTCCCGCCGACTTCGGCGCTGCTGGCCGCATCCAGCGCGGCCAGCAGCTCTGCTTCGACCCGCGGCCGGTCGGCCAGCAGCGCGCGCGGCGTGCCGTCCAGCCGCGCGCCGCCCACCTCGATCACCAGCCCGGCAGCCAGCGTGTGGTCGGCCTGCAGCTGCACGCCCACCAGGCCTTGACGAGCCAGCGCGGCCTGTAGCGCGGCTGTTGCGACGCTGTCGCCGGCGATCGGGTGGCGCAGTGTCCAGCCGCCCGGCGGCAGGCGCGCCCGCCCCTGCGCCAGCAGCGCGTCGATCCAC
>JANNMQ010000230.1:0-1592 GCA_031398045.1 Rubrivivax sp. | reverse complement strand
CCACCAGCCACCGCCTGCGCCGCGCCTGTGATCAGGATGCTGAGCTGGAAGCCCTCGCCGGTGAGCGAGTCGACTCCGATCACCCGCCCCACGGTGGCGGCTGCCGCGCCCACGGCCAGCGCATATTTGGCGCCGGTGCTGAAGGCTTCGATGAGCGCCGGCGTGCCGATGCGGCCTTGGATCTTCAACGCCTTCAGCAAAAAAGGCGTGGCCAGAAAGGCGGCGGCAAAGATGCCGAACTTGACGTTGCTGTCCTCGATGCCACCAAACACCACCACCAGCAGCACCGCATGCAGCGCGGCCAGCAGGCCCCAGTGGCGCGCGGTGTTGCCCTGCACCTGGGTGCACAGGCCCACGATGGCGCAAGAGCTGATGCCGGTGAAGGCCGCCAGATACGGCGTGCGCCCGCTGACCAAAATGCTGATCAGCAGCACCAGCGGTATCAGCGTGGGCCAGCGCTGGCGCAAGCTCTGGCGCAGGTTGGGCATCTCTTCTTCGGTCAGGCCCCGCAGGCCATAACGCTTGGCCTCGAAGTGCACCTGCATGAAAACGCCAAAGAAGTGCATGAAGGCAGGGATGGCCGCCGCCACGATGATGGTCTGGTAGGGCACCGACAGGAACTCGATCATCAGGAAAGCGGCTGCGCCCAGCACCGGCGGCGTGATCTGCCCGCCAGTGGACGCAGCGGCTTCCACGGCGCCGGCAAATTCGCGCTTGTAGCCGACATGGATCATCGCCGGGATGGTCAGCGAGCCCACCGTTACAGCGTTAGCTACACTGCTACCCGACAGCATGCCAAACATCGCCGAGCCCAGCACGCTGACTTTCGCCGGCCCGCCGGCATAACGCCCGGCCACCGTGCTGGCCATGTCCAGAAACAACTGCCCCAGGCCGATGCGCGTGGCCAGCACGCCAAACAGCACATAGTGGAAAACATAGGTGGCCACCACACCCACCGCCACGCCGTAGACACCCTGGCTGGTGAGGTACTGGTGGTTGATCAGCTGGCTCCAGCTGGCGCCCGCGTGTTTCAGCAGACCCGGAAAAACAGGGCCGGCCAGCGCGTAGAGCATGAACACGATGGCGATGATGGGCAGCGGCCAGCCCATGCTGCGGCGTGTGGCTTCCAGCAGCGCCATGACGAGGATGCTGCCCATCACCACGTCGATGGTGAGCGGGTTGCCGACGCGAAAGGTCAGGTCTTCGAAGATGTAGGGGATGTACAGCACCGAAGCGGCCACTGCGGCGGCCAGCAGCCAGTCGAACCAGGGCACATTGCCCGGCGCGCTGGCGCGGTGCACGGCGGCTTTTTCCAACAGCGTGTGGCGGTGCGGAAAGACCAGAAAGATCAAGCCCAGCACAAAAGCCAGGTGCACGCCGCGGTGGGTGACTTCGTGCAGCAGCCCGAAACCGGCGGTGTAGTAGTGGAAGGCCGACAGCAGCAGCAACAGCGCGCCCACCACGGTGGCGGCGGCCGACGTCAGCGGCCGAAAGCGCATCTCGGGGTCGTACTTCTGTTCGAGTTCGGCCAGTGTCTTGTCGTCGGGCAGCGCAGTGGTCATGGCAGGTGCTGGGTTGCGGCAAAGAAAAAG
>JANNMQ010000906.1:0-4316 GCA_031398045.1 Rubrivivax sp. | reverse complement strand
GCATGCGGCACTTGCTGCAGCGCCTTTTCGATCTTGTCGGTGACCTGCTCAGCCACCTCCTGCGCGCTGGCGCCCGGCCAGAAGGCCTGCACCACCATGGCGCGAAAAGTGAACGGCGGGTCTTCGTCCTGCCCCAGCTGGAAGTAGGCGGCCATGCCCAGCAGCATCAGCACCACCATCAGGTAGCGCGTCAGCGCTGGGTGTTCAAGTGCCCAGCGGGAAATGTTGAAACGCGAGCCCTCGGTGGGCGTGGAAGTGGTGTTCATCACGGTGGGAACTTTGCGCGCTGGCGGCTGGTGGGTGGCAGCAGCGCCACTCAGCGGCTGGCCGCAGAGGCTGTAGGGGCGGGGCCAGAAGCAGGCGCTGTGCGCGCCGTCGCAGTCGCAGTCGCAGGCGCAGGCGCGTCGGCTTTGAAAGCCGCTTCATACAGCTGCACCTTTTGCCCGGGGCTGAGCGTGTGCACCCCCGCCGTCACCACCACCTGGCCGGCACTCAGGCCCTGCGCCACGATGAGCTGGTTGCCATCGGCACCGGCCACCACCACGGCCTGAGGCCGCACCGTCAAAGTGGCCTTGTCCAGCAGCCAAACCGAGGCGCTGCCCTGCTGCTGCACCACAGCCGACAAAGGCAGCCGCACCACGCCGCTGCGCGCGGCTTGTTCGACGCGAACGGTCAAGGTCTGGCCCAACTGCAGTTCTGACGCGGCCAGTTCAGCCTTGACCAAAAAGGTGCGTGTGACAGGGTCGGCCGCAGCGGCCACTTCACGCACGGTGGCGGTCATGGTTTCGGGTCGGGCCCAGGCTTTCACCTGCAAGGCGGCTGGCACCGCCATCAGCTGACGCACACCGGCCACTGCATCTTCGGGCACTGAAAACACCACATCGCGCCGGCCATCATGTGCCAGTCGCAGCACAGGGCTGCCTGCTGCCAGCACGGCGCCCACTTCTGCGTCCACAGCCGTCACCACACCAGCCGCAGTGGCCACCAGATTGGCGTACGCCGCCTGGTTGCCTTGCACCGATAACTGAGCCTGCGTTTGCGACAGCTGCGCCCGCTGAGCTTGTAGAGACGTCTCGCGGCGCTCCAGTTCCAGCGCACTGATGAAGCCTTGTTGGCGCAAGTCTTGGTAACGCTTCAGCTCGGCCGTGGCCATGTCTACCTGGGCCTGCGCTGCCTGCACCGCCGAGCGGGCAGATTCCTGTCCCAGCTTCAGATCCACCGCATCCAGTTGCGCCAACAGCTGGCCCGCGCGCACGCGCTGACCCACTTCAGCCGGGCGCTGGATCAAGCGGCCCGGCACGCGAAAGGCCAGCCGGGTTTCAGTGCGGGCACGAACCTCGGCTGCAAATTCCTGGCTGGCGCCCACCGTGGCCGCGTCCACCGTCAGCGTGCGCACAGCGCGCACGGGCTCGGGCGCGGGTACTGGTTTTGAGCAAGCAGCCAGCGTGATCGCGGCCACCCACAGCAGCACCCGTGACGACCACACCGGCACAGGCTGCGCTGTTGGAGCGTTGTTCCCAGCGGATCGGGCTGCCGGCCGCTGGGGGAACCGTCCATTCGTTGAACCGGGCGGGTGGCCAGACCAGCTGGTTGCTGGAGGTGTAGGGCTGTTTGACGCTTGCACGGGGGGTGTCCTTGCTGCCAGTTCGACGTGAACCGATCTCTACTGACTGACCGGTCAGTAATGTATTGGCTGCGTTCAACCCCTGTCAAGTTCAAGGCTTGCCCAACGAGGTATGGGCCTGGAATTGAAAGCCCCAGCATTCGGTAGCAGCCGAACGGGATCAGGGTCCCGCATTGCGACCGCAGGCTGTCCAAGCGCCAGATGACAGCACTGGCAGTGGGGCAAACATGCAAGGCACTGGCGCTGTGGAACTACCTACTTCAGCATTTTGTACAGTCCATGCACCTTGAGCGTCGACCACTATGAAAACTTTCCCGTTGCGTCGGTGTTGTGCCCACCACACATCCGCCCGGCTGTCACGGCCATCTACCACTTCGCACGCACCGCTGACGACCTGGCTGACGAAGGCAACGCCAGCGCAGTGCAGCGCTTGGCCGACCTGGCTGCCTACCGGTGCGACCTGCGTGCCGCGCTGACCGGCCAAGCCAGCAGCGCGCGATGGCAACGGGTGTTTGAACCATTGGCAACCTGCTGCCGTACTTATTCATTGCCCCACCACCACTTGCACGCGCTGCTGGATGCTTTCGAACAGGATGTGCACAACCCGCGTTATGCCGACCGCACCAGCCTGCTGGACTACTGCGCACGGTCGGCCAACCCCGTCGGCCGATTGCTGCTCCATCTGTATGGCATCAACGACAGCGCCTCTTTGCAACGTGCCGATGCCATCTGCAGCGCCTTGCAGCTGATCAACTTCTGGCAGGACTTGAGCGTGGACGGTCCGCGGGCCCGGCTGTACGTGCCGGCTACAGATCTGAAACTGCACGGTGTACAGGCCGACGCCATGCAAACCTGCCGCGACAGCCCACAGGCACGGGCCTTGGTGGCAGACCTGTGCAACTGGGCCCGCGGCTTGATGCAACAAGGTGCACCGCTGGCGCTGCAGGTGCCGGGGCGCGCGGGCTGGGAACTTCGGCTGGTGGTGCAGGGCGGCTTGCGCATTCTTGAGAAAATCGCGCAGATGAACCATGCCGCGCTGACGCAGCGCCCCAAGCTCAGCGCCGCAGACCTGCCCCTTTTGCTGTGGCGCGCGGCCGGCATGCGGGCCGGGCAGACATGACGCCTCAGCAGTATGTGCAGGACAAAGCCGCAGGCAGTGGCTCGTCTTTCTATTACGCCTTTCTCTTTTTGCCACCACCGCGCCGGGCGGCGATCACGGCCTTTTATGCCTTCTGCCGTGAAGTGGATGACGTGGTGGACGAAACGGCTGACGCTTCAGTGGCCGCCACCAAGCTGCAGTGGTGGCGCAACGAAGTGCGCCAAGCCTACGCCGGCAAGCCCACACACCCGGTGATGCAGGCGCTGATGCCGCTGACAGGTGACTACCGCATCGAACAGGACCACCTGCTCTCGGTCATCGAAGGTTGCCAGATGGACCTGGACCAGACGCGCTTTCTGGACTTTGCCGGCCTGCAACGTTATTGCCACCTGGTGGCCGGCGTGGTGGGCGAGGTGGCGGCCCATATCTTTGGCGCCACACAGCCAGGCACCACGGCGTACGCCCACAAGCTGGGCCTGGCGCTGCAGCTGACCAACATCATCCGTGACGTGGGCGACGACGCCCGTCGTGGTCGCATCTACCTGCCCATGGCCGACCTGCAGACCTTTGATGTCAAGGCCCACGAGTTGCTTAAGCGCGATGCACCCTGGGGCTACAGCGACCGCTTCCAGGCGCTGATGCAACACCAGGCGCAGCGGGCGCATGCCACTTACGACGCCGCCTTGGCGCTGTTGCCGCCCGCCGACCGGGCAGCGCAAAAACCGGGTCTGATGATGGCCAATATCTACCGCGCCTTGCTGCGCGACATTGAAGGGCAGGGTTTTCAGGTGCTGCACCAACGCACATCGGTGACGCCGTTGCGCAAGTTGTGGATTGCCACGCGCACGCACCTGACGGGCCGTTGAGAAACGGCAGCTTGGGGCAACCATCATCCAACCAATGGAGTGCCCGATGCCGCTGAATCTGGCGGTGATCGGCGCCGGCTGGGCCGGCTTGGCCGCGGCAGTGCGGGCGGTGCAGGTGGGCCACCGGGTTACGGTGTTTGAAAGCGCCAAACACGCCGGCGGCCGCGCGCGCAGCCTGGGGCCTGGGGCCGACAGCCTGGACAACGGCCAGCACATCCTGATCGGTGCTTACTCCCGGACTCTGGCGCTGATGCGCGATGTGGGCATAGACCCCGAGCAAGTGCTGCAACGCCAACCGCTGCGGCTGGTGTTTGCTGATGGCCGCCAGTTTGTGCTGCCTGCAGGCCCGCAAGCATGGGCCTTTGTACGCGCGGTGTGGGCGTGCAAGGGCTGGAGCAAGGCGCAGCGCCTGGCCACGCTGCGCTGGGCCACGGCGACGGCACTGCGCGGTTTTTCTTGCGCACCCGAGCTGACTGTCGACGGCCTGTGCGCAACCCTGCCCCAACCGGCCCGTCAGCTTTTGATAGACCCCCTTTGCGTGGCGGCATTGAACACCCCCGCGGCCCAGGCCAGCGCGCAGGTGCTGTTGCGAGTGCTGAAAGATGCTTTGCTGGGCGGGCCTGGTTCGGCCGACTTGCTGCTGCCGCGCGTGGGCCTGAGTGCGCTGTTGCCCGGCCCCGCGCTGCAGTGGTTGCAAACGAACGGGGCTCACATCCAATGGGGCACG
>JANNMQ010000870.1:0-1906 GCA_031398045.1 Rubrivivax sp. | reverse complement strand
GCCGCAGAGTCGACGGTGATGCTGAACTGCAGCCGCGCACCCATGCGCCCGTGCAGCAGCTGCAGGTAGCTGCGCGCCAGGTCCAGTTCCTGCGACAGCGGGCAAGACTGCTGTCGCAAAGCCCCCAATGAAGCGCGCAGGTAGTCGGTGAAGTCCGACAGCATCTGCCGCGCCTTCGGCAGGTCATGGTCCAGCAGGCTCTCCACATTCGCCAGCGTGTTGAACAAAAAGTGCGGTTCGATCTGCGCCTGCAGCAATCGCAACTGCGCTTCAGCGGCGCGCTTTTCTGCCGTCAGCCGGCGTGCCCGGCTGGCGTACAGCATGAAGATGAAGCTGTTGATCACCAGCGCCACCACGGCGCTGCCCAGCAGCTGGTTGCTGCTGATGCGCACCCAGCCGGCCACGTCAGCACCCACCAGCCATATGCCCAGCGGCCAGCCGACCACCACGCCCAGCATCGGCAAGCCTGCAAAGTAAAAGCCACGCTGGCGGCTGCTGAAGCGCCTGATGCGTTCCCGCGTCAGCCACGCGGTGCTGCCGGCAAACAGCGCGTGGATGCACAGCGAAACCGACAGCGAGATGACAAAGTTCACCCGGTACCAGCGCCACCAGCGCGCCGGGTCGGCCCAGTCGTTGTGGTTGGCGACGCCGAACACCGTGAACAGCAGCCCGATGGCGGCCGCAAACAGCACCGTCCACACCAGTTGCAGCCATTCCGGACCGACGCGGCGCACGTCAATGTCGTACCAGCTGCGCCAGGACTGGACCAGAAGTTGGCGGGTGATGTTCATGCGCCGCAGTGTAGGTAGCAGCCCCGCCGCCACGCCCGCGGCAGTCGACCAATGGCGAGTTGGGCCGCTGAACGGCAAATGACGGGCGCCCGCTGCAGGCCTGTCGCGTTCGCACGCCTGACACTGTGGCGCCCGGGCTGCTGCCTACAATCCCGCGCTTCCACCCCCACAGCCCAGGCAACCCGCATGCACATCGACCCCAGCATCTTCAAGGCCTACGACATCCGCGGCATCGTTGGCAAGAACGTCGACGAAAACCTTGCCGAACACCTGGGCCGTGCCTTTGGCAGCGAGGCGCTGATGGCGGGTGAAAAGGCCGTGGCCGTGGGCCGCGACGGGCGCGTCTCAGGCCCGGGTCTGGTTGCGGCCTTGATCCGCGGCCTGAAGAGCACCGGGCTGGACGTGGTGGACATCGGCGCCGTCACCACACCCATGCTCTATTACGTGGCTGCCACGCGCGGCAAACACGGCTGCAGCAGCGGCATCCAGGTCACCGGCAGCCACAACCCGAAGGACTACAACGGTTTCAAGATGGTGATGGCCGGCAGGGCCATCTACGGCGACGACATCCAGAAGCTGCGCCAGCGCATCGAAACCGAGACCTACACCAGCAAACGCGGCCGCAGCGCGAAGATGGACATCGTGGCCGAGTACAGCCGCCGCATCACGTCTGACTGCAAACTGTCACGGCCGATGAAGATCGTGGTCGACAGCGGCAATGGCATTCCGGGCGCCACCGCACCGGCCATCCTGCGCGCAATGGGCTGCGACGTCATCGACCTGTACTCCAAAGTGGACGGTGACTTCCCGAACCACCACCCCGACCCCAGCAAGCCCGAGAACCTGGAAATGCTCAAGGCCGTGGTGCATGCCACCGGCGCCGAGATCGGCCTGGCCTTCGACGGCGACGGCGACCGCCTCGGCGTGGTCACCGCGGCCGGCAACATCATCTACCCCGACCGCCAGATCATCCTGTTCGCGCGCGACATCCTCAAGCGCAACCGCGGCGCGCAGATCATCTTCGACGTCAAGTGTTCGCAACGCGTGCCGGTGGCCATCCGCCAGGCCGGCGGCAAGCCGCTGCTGTGGAAAACCGGGCACTCGCTGATCAAGGC
>JANNMQ010000863.1:0-2762 GCA_031398045.1 Rubrivivax sp. | reverse complement strand
TACGGTGTGCCGGCCTACAGCACCTTGGGCTACAGCGAATGGGTAGGCGGCGACCCCTTGCTGAACACTTTCATCAACTGGCCAGAATCAGAGCTTGCCAAATTGATCTTTCACGAGCTGTCGCACCAGGTGGTGTATGCCGATGACGACACCACCTTCAACGAGAGTTTTGCCACCGCCGTCGAACGCATCGGTGCGCGGCTGTGGGTACAAAAACAGTGGGCTTTGCAGCAGGTTAAGCCGTCAACTGAACAAGCTGATGCGGCGCTGGTAGCGCTGCGCCAGCATGAACAGCGGCAGCAAGACTTTCGCAACTTGACACAGCGCTACCGCAGCGAGCTGCAGGCGTTGTACAGCAGCAGCGCCAGCGACACCAGCAAGCGCCAGCGCAAGGCCGAACTGATGGCCCGCATGCGCGCCGAGCACACCACGCTGAAGGCCCAGCATTGGGGCGGTTTTGCGGGCTACGACCCCTGGTTTGCCAATGCCAACAATGCCTACTTTGCGGTCTTGGCGGCTTACACCGAACTGGTGCCCGAATTCGAGCGCCTTTTTGTTCGCCAGGGCAGCAACTTTCCGCGCTTTTATGCCGAGGTCAAGCGCCTGGCAGCGCTGCCCAAAGACGAGCGCCGTGCCGCTTTGGCCGCGGCCGACTGACATCATTCAGACCCCTGAGGAGACACCACACCATGGCCGACATCAACATTCACCGCGACCACCAGCTGGGCTTGGAGAAGGCACGCAAGATCGCCTGGTCCTGGGCCGAGGATGTAGAAGCCAAGCTGCAAATGGAATGCACCGTGATTGAAGGCCAGACCAGCGACACCGTGGAATTCACGCGCAGTGGTGTCAGCGGCCGGCTCATCGTGGCGGCCGACCACTTCGACCTGGAAGCGAAGCTGGGTTTTTTGCTCGGCGCCTTCAGCAAAACCATCGAAGCCGAGATCACGAAAAACCTGGACACCATGCTGGCCGCCCAAGGTGCTGCCGGCAAGAAGGCGGCGCCTGGCAAAGCAGCGGCGAAGAAGGCCGAAGCAGGGAAAAAGCCGGCGAAAAAGTAGAAAAAATCCGTTCGGGCTGGGCTTGTCGAAGCCCGAGTGGATAACCCGTCAGTTCGGCGGCAGGTAGCTCACCGGCAGCTCGGCATAACCAAGCGCGGTGGTTTCACCCAGCAGGTTCAGCTTGCTCAGCGACGATTCGCGGCGGTGGCCTTTGCGCTGATACAACTTGTCGCGCGCACGAAGCGGCAGGTCGGTCAGGTTGATGACGTTGCGCGCCACCAGCGTATCCACCAGGTCTTCCAGCACCCGTACAAAGTCGGCGTCCAGTTCGCTGAAACGGTCACCGCTGCCGTCAGCGCTGGGTTGGCCCACAAAAGCCAACACCTCGGGCGCGTCGTCGGCCAGGTATTCCTGTGCTTCGGATTCGGCTTGGCGGTGCAAGCTGAGCAATTGACCCAAGGGGTCGCGGCGGGCGTAGGGCATGGTGGCCTGACTGTAGAAAGCGCAGGCACACAGTGATCGGCCCAAAAGGCCGGGCCAGCACGCTGTTTTCTCGCTTTTACCGCGTTGCCTGCGGTGTGCCGGCTTTTCCACCATCATCTGCAAGATGATGTTTCCAAACCATCCACCAGCAACCGAGGGCACACCCGCCATGAAGACCCGATGTACCCAGGCCGGCCTGGCGTTGGCCGCAGCCTGTGCGCTGGCGGCCCAGCCGCTGCAAGCGCAGACAGCAGCCGCAGCGCCAGCAGCCGTAGCGCCTTCCAGCAGCAACGCCGCATGCCCACCACTGCTGCGCCACAGCCTGCCGCGCCTTCAAGACGACAAACCACAGGCACTGTGCCAATACGCCGGCAAGGTGCTGCTGGTGGTGAACACGGCCAGCTTCTGCGGTTACACGCCGCAATACGAGGGCCTTGAGGCCTTGCACGCCAAATATGCGGCACGGGTCCTTGTGGTTCTGGGCGTTCCGTCCAACGACTTCAACCAGGAAGCGGTCGACGCGAAGAAAATTGCCGAGTTGTGTTTCAACACCTACGGCGTGAAATTCCCGATGTTCGCCCCCTCAGCTGTCAAGGGTGTCACCGCCAACCCGGTGTTTGCACAACTGGCCCAGGCCACGGGCAAGGCGCCCAGCTGGAACTTCAACAAGTACCTGGTGGGCCGCAACGGTGTGCCAGTGGCGCACTACGCCAGCAACGTGGCGCCTGACAGCACCGCACTGGTGGGCGCCATCGAAAAGGCTTTGGCCACGCGCTGAATGGAGCTGGTTGCGCAGCCCAAAAGCTGCGCGCGCTTCAAACCTGTGTAGTGGGCTTACTTCAACGATTCAATCAGGTCGACATATTCCTGCATTGGCGAAGCGATCGACAAGTCGCGCGAACGCTTGAAGCGCCCCATCGACTTGCTGCTCTTGCACAACCCTTCCACGATCGCGCTCGGCAAGAAGCCGACGATCGAGCTGCTCGAGAAGTCGGTGAAGGACGGCAAGGCGCGTTTTTGGGGCGCCAGCGTCGGCGACGCCGCCACCGGGCGGGCCGCGATGGAAGCAGGCGCGCAGGTGCTCGAGCTCGCGTACAGCGCCTTCCACCCGCAAGACCTGCACGGCGTGGTCGAGCAGGCCAAGAAGCAAGGCGTGGGGCTGCTCGCGCGCTCGGTGCTGGCGCATGGCCTGCTGTGCGGGCAATGGCCGACCACGAAGGCGTTCGCCAGCGGCGATCACCGGCGTGATCGTTGGACCAACGACGAGCTGAAGAAGCG
>JANNMQ010000860.1:0-4414 GCA_031398045.1 Rubrivivax sp. | reverse complement strand
ACCAGGCGCGAACCCGACTCCACCTTTTCCACGCTGTTGTTGATCAGGCTCTTGATCTCGCGAGCGGCCTCGGCGCTGCGTTGTGCCAGGCTGCGCACTTCACCAGCCACCACCGCAAAGCCGCGGCCCTGTTCACCGGCGCGTGCGGCTTCTACTGCGGCGTTCAGTGCCAGGATGTTGGTCTGGAAGGCAATGCCGTCGATGGTGCCGATGATGTCGGCTATTTTCTTGCTGCTGGTGTTGATGTCCTGCATGGTGGACACCACCTGCGAAACCACGGCGCCGCCACGTTGCGCCACTTCGCTGGCTGAAGAGGCCAACTGATTGGCGGTGCGCGCAGATTCTGCCGTTTGGTTCACGGTGCCGGTCAGCTCGCTCATGGCGCCAGCGGCCTGCTGCAGGCTGGACGAGGTCTGTTCCGTGCGGCTGCTGAGGTTGGTGTTGCCGGTGGCAATTTCTTTGGCCGCAAGGGCCACACCCTCGGCGCCGCCGCGGATCGATCCCAGCGCCTGACGCAGCGCACCTTGCAAGGACTGCAAAGCCACCAGCACCTGCTGGGTGTTGCGGTCGCCCTGTACCTGCACATCCTGTGTCAGGTCGCCCGAGGCCAGGCGCTGTACATGGCTGCCCACTTCTTCTTGCAGTTTGCGGCGTGCGCTGGCGGCGCCCCACACACCCAGCGCGGCGGCTACGCTGCCGGTGGCGCTGACGGCGCCTGTGAGCCAGGGGTTCCAGCCTGCGGCCAGGCCGGCGACCAGGCCGCCTTGGCCGGCAGCCAGCAGGGTCAGGGTGAGGGTGGGGTGGGTCAGGGATGAGAGCATGGCGTGCTTTCTCGGTTCTCGAGGGGAGGTTTGGCGGGAGTGACGGAAGCGGCCGGCGTGAATGGTGAGGCTGCTGCGGGAAGTGATGTGGGGGTGGGCTTGCGCTGCGCTTCAGTGCGCGGCTTCTTTGGCCACCAGCCTGAAGGTGCCGACAACCTCACTCAGGCGCATGGCCTGCTGTTTCAGGCTTTCTGCGGCGGCGGCGCTCTGTTCCACCAGCGCGGCGTTTTGTTGTGTCATGCTGTCCAGACTGGCCACCGCGGTGTTGACCTGGCCGATGCCCGCGCTTTGTGCGCCGGCAGCTGCGCTGATGTCGCCGATGATGTTGCTGACCCGCTGCACGCTGGCCACGATTTCATTCATGGTGCTGCCGGCATCGGCCACCAGCTTGCTGCCGGCGTCGACCCGCTCGACGCTGGTGCCGATGAGGATCTTGATTTCGCGCGCGGCGGCTGCGCTGCGTTGCGCCAGGCTGCGCACTTCGCCGGCCACCACAGCAAAGCCGCGGCCCTGCTCACCAGCGCGCGCGGCTTCGACGGCAGCGTTCAAGGCCAGGATGTTGGTCTGGAAAGCAATGCCGTCAATCGTGCCGACGATGTCGGCTATCTTCTTGGCACTGGTGTTGATCTCTTCCATGGTGGCCACCACCTCCGCCACCACGCTGCCACCGCGCTGCGCCACCTCGGCGGCCGACGCTGCCAGCTGGCTAGCCTGGCGGGCCGAGTCCGCGCTGTGGCGCACGGTGCCGGTCAGTTGCCCCATGCTGCTGGCGGTTTGCTGCAGCGAGCCTGCGGCCTGTTCGGTACGGTGGCTGAGGTCGCCGTTGCCGCTGGCCACTTCGGCACTGGCGTTGCGGATGCTGACCGAGGATTCGTGCACCTGGCCCACCACCGCACGCAGGCTGTCCTGCATGCGCAACAGCGCGCCCAGCAACAGGGCGGCCTCGTCTTTACCCTCGATGTGGATGGATCGTGTGAGGTCGCCGCCTGCAATGGCCTCGGCCACCTGGGCGGCATAGCTGATGGGGCTGGTGATGCTGCTTGAATTCAGCAGTGTCAGTGGCACCACCACCAGCACCACCACAGCCAACGTGCCCAAGAACGCCCACAGCACCACAAGCATGGCGGTGTTGAATTTAAGCTGCGTCTGTCGGGCTTCCACACTGACAATTTGCGCAATTTGGTTGACGTTGGCCTCGACGGCGGCCACTTCTTCCTTGGCTTTGGCCAGCATCTTGTCGGCCACGCGGGCGTTGTCGTAGCCGCCGTTCTGGATGTTGTTCAGGATGGGGACGCTGCGCTGCACATAGGCGTCCAGCCGCAGCAGCGAGTCCTGGGCGAGTGCGTTGTCTTCGTCGGCTTCGCCTTCGAGCATGGCCTTGAGGGACTGTTTGGTGGCCTCGATCTCGCGCAGCCACGACTCGCGGTGTTTCAGCACCGACACGCCATCCTCATAGTCGATCACCATGTTCTTCTCGAGCACACGCACCATCGACAGATGCTGGCGCACCTGGGCCAGGCCCTCGATTTCGTGAATCGAGTGCTCCATGAAATCTTTGTTCAGCGCCTTGATGCGGGTGCCGCCCAGCATGCCTACCAGGCCCACCAAGGCAAACATGCCCAGCACCATGGCTATGGCACCTTGCATGCGGGTGCGGATGGAAAAGCTGCGCAGCGCGACCTTGAGGGCATTCACGTGAAGGTCTTTCGGTGGAGCTGTCGTTTCAGGCGCAAGGCGATGTGTGTGTGCATGCGGTACGCAATGGCGCAAATATCGCAAGTTATGTCTGTGGCGCGAGCGTCGCAGGTCATGTCAATGGCGCGTACGTCGCACCAGGGCCCCCACGTCCAGAATCAACGCCACGCGGCCGTCGCCCATGATGGTGGCGCCCGACACGTCGTCCACGCGGCGGTAGTTGCTTTCCAGGTTCTTCACCACCACCTGTTGCTGGCCCAGCAGCTCGTCCACCATCATGGCCACGCGGCCGCCTTCGGCTTCCACCACCACCAGGATGGGGCTGACCGCGTGCTCTACATGGCGCGGCACGCAGAACACCGTTTCCAGTTCGATGACGGGCATGTATTCGTCGCGCACCTGCACCACGCGGCCATGGCCGCCGATGGTCTTCACCATGCCCGGCTGCACCTGGAAAGATTCAACCACGCTGGACAGCGGCAGGATGTAACACTCGTCGCCCACGCCCACGCTCATGCCGTCCATGATGGCCAGCGTCAGCGGCAAGCGCACACGCACCGTCATGCCGTAACCTTCGGCACTGTCGATTTCCACCGTGCCGCCCAGGGCGGTGATGTTCTTCTTCACCACGTCCATGCCCACGCCGCGGCCCGATACATCAGTGACCTGGTCGGCAGTGGAAAAGCCGGGCGCGAAGATGAGGCCAAAAACATCGGCATCGCTCATACTGTCCGACACCTCCAGCCCGCGTTCACGGGCCTTGTTCAGCAGCTTGTCGCGGTTCAGGCCTTTGCCGTCGTCGCGCACTTCAATCACGATGCTGCCGCCCTGGTGGCTGGCTTTCAGCGTTACGGTGCCGTGTTCAGGCTTGTTGCGGGCCACGCGCTCGGCGGGCATTTCGATGCCGTGGTCGCAGCTGTTGCGCACCAGGTGGGTCAGTGGGTCGGTGATCTTTTCCACCAGGCCCTTGTCCAGTTCGGTGGCTTCGCCCACCTGCACCAGTTCCACTTTTTTGCCCAGCCTGCCAGCCAGGTCACGCAGCATGCGCGGAAAGCGGTTGAACACCAGTGACATCGGAATCATGCGGATCGACATCACCGCTTCTTGCAGGTCGCGTGTGTTGCGGTCCAGGTCGGCCAGGCCCGACAGCATCTGCTGGTTCATGCCCGGGTCCAGGCCCTTGCTGTTCTGCGCCAGCATGGCCTGCGTGATGACCAGTTCCCCCACCAGGTTGATCAGCTGGTCTACTTTTTCTACCGACACCCGCAGCGTGCTGGACTCTGGCGCGGCGGCCTTTTCCACTTTGGCTGCAGCGACTTTGGCCTGCGTTGCGGGAGCTGAAGGCGCTGAAGGCGCTGACGTGGCGGCTGTTGCGGGCGCGTCGACCGTGCCTGTGGCAGAGCCTGGCGCACCGGGTGCATCTTCAAAAAAGCCAAAACCCGCATCAACTGCGCGGGCCGGGGCGGCGTCATGATTCGCCGGTGCTCCAGGCGCGTTGTCATGAAAGCCATAACCGGGGCCCAGCGGCGCCAGCTGCACTTTGTCGCGGGCGATGTGAAAGCTGAACAAGTCCAGCAGGTCGTTGTCAGAACTGGCTGTGAACACCTTGAAGCGGCGCAGGCCCTCGGCGCCGCGGCCGCCGTCCAGCGGCTCGATAGTTCCCAGGTCGGTGATTTCCTTGAACAGGTCCACCAGGTTGTCGGCCTCTGCCAGGTCCACCAACGGCCCCACGGTCAGTTCCAGCGCGCGTTGGCCAACGGGTGCGGCAGGGGCTTCGGCGGCGGCCATGTTGGCAAAGGCGACGGGCGCTGCGGCGGCCCGTGCAGGGGGTGTTGCAGGCACGGCCATGGCGGCCCGCACGGGCGGTGTTTGGCCTTCCACCAGCAGGCGAATCGATT